>SKSA01000132.1 GCA_007118195.1 Anaerobacillus sp.
AAGATAATCTTTGAACAACAAAAGTTCAATAAATTTTTTTGGAGGTTTTCATATGACTGTAGCATCTCAAGTGAAACAAACTCTAGCTGGATTAAAAAGTGCACAAGCAAGTTTCGAAACATTTGCACTGCAAACAGAAAATCAACAAGCGAAGCAAATGTTCCAAAATTGTGCTCAACAAACTCAAATGATTGTTGACACGTTGAGTCCACGTGTTCAAGAAATCGAACAAGAAGAACCACAATACAAGAACTAAAAGGTTTTAATATTTTTTATAAAGAAGCCAAGCTACCCGCTTGGCTCTTTCCGGCATACATAAAAAACATAAACATACAAAAAATAATTCATACCGTATTTTTGAAGAGATGGGACTGATATGAATGAAAATGAAAAAAAATGTCATTTTTCCGATGCTTATTCTCGTTTTATTAATCTCAGCTTGTAATATCGGTGGACAAGCAGAAGAAGTCAAGCCATTATTTATCGGAGCAAATAAAGTATTCGATCAAACGAAAGCAGATGAAGCGAAACAACTAGTTCTTTCTATGGAAGAAGTCGTGGAAGTAAAAGGGGTAAATAAAGAAGAAAACATTTATATAGCTACAAAAGTGAAACAGTTTGATCGTTTCTTTTTAGATAGAATTCGTAAAGAGGCCCAAGACAAAATAAAAAAACGATTTCCTGAGGCGAATGTGCATGTTTCTACTGACAAAAAAGTATTTCTTGAGTTAGAAAAGTTGGAAAGAAACATTTATCAAAATAGGATCAACAAAGAAAGTGTTGAAAAACAGATAAAAAAAATTGAGGATTTTATGACAGGATAAGAATTTTAAACATTAATAGTTAAATTAGAAAGGAGTGAAAATAATGGCAGATCAAAAAAAGAAAAATTTAACTCCTGTACAGCAAGAATATCATAGCTTAGCAAAAAAACACGAAATTCAAAGGCCTGTAATGAAAAACTGTATTAAAGCCTTCTTGGTTGGAGGATTTATATGTTTTATCGGCCAGTTTGTCCAAACTTTTTATGTACATTTTTTTGAATTTAATGAAAGAACAGCCGGTAATCCAACAGTAGCAACGATGATATTCATTGCTGTTTTATTAACGGGGTTTGGAGTATATGATCGAATAGCTCAATTTGCCGGAGCAGGAACAGCCGTCCCTGTTACAGGTTTTGCAAACTCAGTAGCATCAGCGGCGATCGAACATCGCACAGAAGGTTATGTATTAGGCGTTGGTGGGAATATGTTTAAGCTAGCGGGATCAGTAATTGTATTTGGTACTTTTGCTGCGTTTGTTATTGCCATCATTAAAACATTAATCGTTGGATGGGGTGGACTATAATATGATGTTAGGACATCGTACTTGGTTTTTTGAAAATAATCCGAGAATTATCGCAACCGGCACAATTTGTGGTCCATTTGAAGGGAACGGTAAAATTCCCAACGACTTCGATACAATTCACGCGGATTTATGGCTCGGTCAAGATTCCTATGAAAAAGCGCAAAAAGTAATGTTTGAAGAAGCGTGTACGAAGGCGATTGAAAAAGCGGGTCTTACGAAAGAAAAAATTGAATTTCTATTAGGCGGAGATTTGATTAATCAAATAACCCCTACAAGCTTTGCTTCGAGGACGTTAAGTGCACCGTACATAGGATTGTTTGGCGCTTGCTCTACTTCAATGGAAGGGTTAGCGTTAGCTTCTTTAATCGTTGATAGTGATTACGGTAAAAATGTGTTAGCTGGAACTGCGAGCCATAATACAGCAACAGAAAAACAATTTCGTTATCCGACAGAATATGGTGGTCAAAAACCGCCGACAGCGCAATGGACAGTCACTGCTGCTGGCGCTGCCATTGTTTCGAAAGAAGGTGAAGGTCCGATCGTAACTTCAGCTACATTAGGAAGGGTCATTGACATGGGGATGACGGATCCGTTTAATATGGGTGGTGCTATGGCTCCTGCAGCTGTCGATACGATTAGCGCACACTTAAAAGATCGTAATATTGATGCTTCTTATTATGATTATATTTTTACTGGAGATCTAGGTTCTATTGGTCGGGAAATAGCTCTTGATTTATTTAAAAAACATAGCATCCCTATGGATAAGGAAAAATTTCAAGATTGTGGTCTGCTAATTTATAAAGAAGATCAGCCAGTTTTAGCAGGCGGGAGTGGTTGCGGTTGTTCAGCTGGAGTTACTTACGGTCACTTATTAAACCGAATGAAACAAGGCGAGATCAAACGTATGTTAGTAGTAGCAACAGGAGCATTACTATCGCCATTATCATTCCAACAAAATGAAACAATTCCTTGTATCGCACATGCTGTTGCTATTGAGGCTGGAGGTGCTAATGAATGATCTTTTTTTGGGCTTTTGTTGTAGGTGGAATTATTTGTGTCATTGGACAAGTGTTAATGGACGTCATGAAGCTAACACCGGCACATACAATGAGCGCTTTAGTTGTTGGTGGAGCTGTATTAGATGGCATAGGCTTATATGAACCGTTAATTGATTTTGCTGGAGCAGGTGCTACCATTCCAATCACATCATTTGGTAATGCTCTCGTTCACGGTGCAATGGCCGAAGCTGAGCGACACGGACTTGTAGGAGTAATTACTGGGATTTTTGAAGTGACTAGTGCGGGTATATCAGCAGCGATAATATTTGGCTTTATTGCTGCTCTTGTATTTAAACCGAAAGGATAAGGAGAGGAGTTGACGGTAAATGACGGTCGGTTCACAAGTAAAGCAATGTTTAGCTAGTTTAAAAAGTATAGAAGCAAATTTAAATAGTCTTTCTTTAAAGACTGAAAATGAAGAGGCTCGCCATGCCTTTCATGAGAGTTGCTTAAAAACTCGTAAAGTGCTTCAACAGATGGAAGCGCGGGTTGGTGAATTAGAATATGAAGAACCACAATATAAAGGCTTTTGAACATCCTAATAAGTACATGTTCAAAAAGGAGGATAATCAGAGCCGAGTAGGTCGAGGCGGTGAAGCTTCGAGCAGCGGAATGTATGCTACTAATACATGAGTAGCACAGAAGCGAGCCAACGAAGAGATTCGACGGCTAAGATTACCGGATTTTTTTACATCCTCTATAAACATAGAAAGGAGAGGGAATATGATCATACCAGGTTGGGTTGAGATTTTACTTAGAACAACTGTAGCATTTTTGATATTACTTGCAGCACCCAAAATTTTTAGAAGAACGTCAATTGCCCATTTTTCGTATTTTGAAGCTTCAGCAATGATTATCATTGCTGTAATTTTAGCTGTTGGCTCCTTTCATATTGGTATTCCGGTCGGCTATTCAATCACCGCGCTAATTACTTGGGTTTTAATTGTAGGGATTGTTAATTACATCTCATTGAAAAGTGTATCGTTTAGAAATTTCATTCACGGCAAAGGAATACCAGTCATTAAAGACGGGAAAGTGTTGGAAGATAATTTGAAGAAGGAACGTTATACTACCGATGATTTATTGAAGCAATTAAGAGCACGAAATGTATTTAAAGTAGCAGATGTTGAATTTGCGGTTCTAGAATCAAGTGGCGATATTAATGTTTTATTAAAAAAAGAAAATCAACCTTTAACACCAAAAGATATGCTTATACCAGTGGCGCCAGTTAAAGAACCACAAACCATTGTCATGGACGGTAAAGTAATGGATGAGGCTCTAGCAACGGTTGGTTTAAATCGTGGTTGGCTTGAAGGTGAATTAGAAAAACAAGGGATTGCGATTGAAAATGTATTTATTGGTCAGGTAGACAGTTACGGCGAGCTAACTGTTGATTTGTTTGACGATAAAATAAAGGTACCTGAACCGAAAGAAAAACCTTTATTACTTGCATCCATTAAAAAGACTCAAGCAGATTTAGAAATTTTTGCCCTACAAACGGAGAATGAACGAGCAAAAGACTTATTTAAAAACAGCTCTAGAGAAATAGAAGAAGTTTTAAAAATGGTGCAAAAATATTTGCATTAAGACGTGAGGATTAGTTCGTTGAAAAAAGCGAAGCTAATCCTTTTTTTATATTAATAATCATATCACGTTTTTGGTGTGCATAAACTTGTACAAAACATGTAAGGGACGGGGTATGAAAATGGTAAATAAATCTTTCATGAAATGCAACATTTTAGTAATAGTATTCTTATTACTATTTTCAATATCAACATCAAGTGTGTCTGCGAACAATTTTTCTGTTTCAGCGCAAGGGGCAATTTTAATGGAGCAAGAAAGTGGACGAGTGCTTTATGAAAAAAATGCTCATTCACAACTAAGGATTGCGAGTATCACTAAAATAATGACGGCAATTTTAGCGATAGAGTCGGGAATGATGGATGAAAAAGTAAAAGTAAGTAATAATTCTTTCGGTACAGAGGGGTCGTCTCTTTATTTAAGACTTGGAGAAAAAATCAAACTCGAGGATTTAGTTTATGGATTAATGCTTCGTTCTGGAAATGATGCTGCTGTTGCGATTGCCGAACATGTTGGTGGTAGTCTTGAAGGTTTTGTTTATTTAATGAATCAAAAAGCGAAAGAAATCGGCATGGAAAAATCGGTGTTTAATAATCCTCATGGTTTAGATGACCATGAAGAGCATTATTCTACTGCTTATGATATGGCGCTTTTAACACGTTATGCGATGAATAACGAGACATATAGAGAGATTTCAAGCACGAAGAGCTATCGCGCCCCTCAAGAAGGAGAAAATTGGGATCGAATATGGCAAAATAAAAATCGATTATTGACACAATTATATAAATACTCGACAGGAGGAAAAACCGGTTATACGAAAAGGGCGAAACGTACGCTTGTATCAACTGCTACTAAAAAGGATGTCAATTTAATTGCTGTGACGCTAAATGCCCCAAGTGATTGGCAAGATCATATGAATATGTTTAATTGGGGGTTTGAGTCATTTGAAGTCCTCCCTGTTGTAAAAGAAGGGGTCATAAAAAATTTACAAGATGAGTTTTATAAAAATAATGTAAGTGCTAATTATACATTTGAATATCCTTTAACTGCTGAAGAAAGAGAACAAGTAAATAAAAAAATCACTTTATACAACCCTCCTAAAGGGAATGAGTGGAAATTAAATGGTCCACCTAACCCAGTAGGTAAAATAACGATTGAATTAAATGGGACGAATATTGGTGAAGTGCCTCTTTCTTTTACCGGTGACTTAGAAAAAGAGAAAAAGAGTTTATGGACAAAATTTATTGAATTATTTTTCATCGTACTCGGAGTGAATAAAGATGGTTAACATTATCTGGATGGCGATGTTAATCATCGGAATTGTCTTTGCAGCTATTAATGGGAATATGGAGGCTGTAAACGAAGCGGTTTTTAAAGGAGCACAAGATGCTGTTACCATTTGTATTGGACTAATTAGTATTTTAGTTTTTTGGTTAGGGTTAATGCGTATTGCACAAGCTTCTGGGTTGTTAGAAGCGCTAGCGAAAATAATGAAGCCTGTCGCAACGAGACTTTTTCCCGAAGTTCCAAGTAATCATCCTGCGATGGGCTATATTTTATCGAATATGACAGCAAATATGTTCGGGTTAGGTAATGCAGCAACTCCAATGGGGATAAAAGCTATGGAGCAGTTAAAAGTATTAAATGGTAATAAAGATTCAGCTAGTCGGTCGATGATTACGTTGCTAGCAATTAATACTGCTAGCATTACGTTAATACCTACGACGGTCATTTCGATTAGAATGAACTATGGATCCGTAAACCCTACAGAAATTGTTGGTACGACGATTATTGCAACTACTTGTTCGACGATTGCGGCCATCTTGATCGATCGTTTTTTCTATTATCGCCGCTTAAAAAAAGGTAGGGATTTATAATGGCATGGATTAGTACAATTTCAATTTGGTTAATCCCCTTATTAATTATGTTTATTTTACTATACGGTACGATGAAAAGAGTACCTACATATGAAACGTTTGTGGAAGGCGCTAAAGAAGGATTTGGTATGGCGGTGTCAATCATTCCGTATTTAGTAGGGATGTTAGTTGCAATTAGTGTTTTTCGTGCTTCAGGAGCGATGGATTTTTTTATCGAATTAATGAAGCCAGCTCTTCAAGCGATCGGTGTTCCAACAGAAATCGTTCCTCTTGCATTAATTCGCCCGATTTCCGGTACAGGGGCGTTAGGAATGACCTCCGATTTAATAGCAACCTACGGACCAGATTCATTTATAGGTAGACTAGCTTCTACGATGCAAGGTAGCACAGATACAACGTTTTATGTGTTAACCGTTTATTTTGGCGCTGTTGGAGTAAAGAAAATGGGTGATGCTCTTAAAGTAGGGCTTTTCGCCGATGTAGTTGGAATCATTGTTTCAATAACCATTGTAACCATCGTTTTTGGTTCACTCTAGAACTAATTTATTTATTGACCTAGAGAATTGTTGGGTCTTGATTAGAAAATTAAATTTAGAAGGCAAATGAAGTCCCTCTAATAGTTGTTTTACCCTGAGACAAGGAATTTGTCTCAGGACTATTTATTTTCACGCAATGCATGAAGAGTCAGGCCTTTGCTTGGCAAAGGTCCAAAAGAAAATAGCAACTTTTTTTGAGAAGAATAACCACACAATTATTTTGAAAAAAGCTTTTTATTTTAATTTATATAATATAAATAATAAAATATTGTTAAAATGAGGTCAATATTGCTTATAATAGGTAATGTTGTTTTTTTAGTTTTGAGTTGTGAGTTTTGTAAGTAGTGCTTCGAAGCGAATGCTAAAAAAATTCAACACTCTTAACTCAAATTTCAAAACTACAAGAATTTAGAAATGAAAAAATCTTACGATAAATATGGGGTGGATAAAATGGAACGTTTGCAAAAGGTGATCGCTCAAGCAGGAGTAGCATCAAGAAGGAAGGCTGAGGAACTTATTACGGCAGGAAGAGTGACAGTGAATGGAGAGGTAGTTACAGAATTAGGGACAAAGGTTATTCCGAGGAAGGATAAAGTTGAAGTGGATGGTGTGCCACTTGATCGAGAAGAGCCCGTTTATTACATGCTATATAAACCTACAGGAGTTATTTCTAGTGTTAAAGATGATAAGGGACGTAAAGTCGTAACAGATTTTGTCGATACCGAACATCGTCTATTTCCTGTTGGAAGGTTAGATTACGATACGTCAGGGTTATTGTTACTTACTAATGATGGTGAATTCGCCAATCAGCTAATGCACCCAAAATATAAGATTGGAAAAATGTATATTGCCAAAGTGAAAGGTATACCAACACGGGAACAATTAAGGCAGTTAGAAAAGGGAATATTGCTAGAGGATGGTAAGACAGCTCCAGCAAGAGTAAAGTTTGTGTCCGGTAATCAAAAACAGGGAACTTCTATTATCGAAATTACGATCCATGAGGGAAAAAACCGCCAAGTTCGTCGCATGTTTGAAGCAATCGGTCATCCAGTATTAAAGTTAAAAAGGGAGATGTATGGGTTTTTAACCTTAAAAGGATTAAATTCTGGGGAAGCGAGAGAACTAAGGCCACACGAAGTAAAACAATTACGTGAATTAGCTGAAAAAAATAAGGGCAATTAATTTGTTTGTAACATTAAAATAGTGTTAATATAGATAAGTAATCTATAAGTATGGGGGACAATGATATGAAAAACCGGCGATTTATTACTCGGCTTCTAGTGTTGTTAAGCATATCAATAGCTTTAGGGTATACCTTTTATACAAGTTTTGCCAATCAAAAAGACATTGTAGCTGTTGGAGATATTGCGCCCAACTTCGTATTGAAAGATTTAGAAGGTAATGAAATTGAGTTACATGATTTAAGAGGAAAAGGTGTTTTCCTAAACTTTTGGGCTACGGTATGTCCACCATGTGTCGATGAAATGCCGTATATGGAAAATAATTTCCAAAAATATAAAGATCAAGGTATTGAAATTATTGCGGTAAACTTTGATGAGCAACCAATACGTATCGAAAGATTTGTAGATCGCCTAAATTTAAATTTTTCAATTGTGTTAGATCCAGGGTTACAAGTTAGTCAAGTGTACGGTGTTAGAGAACTTCCAGCTACTTTTTTAATAGATGAAAATGGTGTTGTTATTGAAAGAAGAATTGGTGCATTAACCGAACAGATGGTAGAAGATTACGTGCAAAAAATCCTACCAAGTCAGTAATGAGGTGTCATAAATGGAAAAAGTGAAATGTGAGTGTGGGCATGTAAATCCATACGGGACAGTCATATGTGAATCATGTGGAAAACCTTTTTTCGAAGAGGAAAAAGGTCTTCTTAACATGCGTTATGAAGGGGTTGCTCGCCGATCACAGACGTATAACAAAACAATGATCGATAAAGTATGGAACTTCTTTTCAAGTGTAAAAGTTGGAATTTGGATTATCGTTATTACTCTTGTAGCGTCAAGTATCGGAACGATCTTTCCCCAAGAATTTTATATCCCACCAACGGCAAATCCAACTTTTTTTTATGAAGCTGAGTACGGAGCGTTAGGAAAAATATATTACTTATTAGGTTTTCATGATCTATATAATTCATGGTGGTATATGCTTTTAATTGCATCACTTGGAGTTTCACTAATTATCTGTAGTCTTGATCGAGTCGTTCCATTGCACCGGGCATTAAAAACGCAAAAAGTGACTCGTCATGAAAGTTTTTTAAAGAGACAACGTGTTCATGGTGTTTCTAAAGTAGCAAGCTTCAATGAGACAAGAAATCAAGCAAAAAATATATTAAAAGCAAAAAAATATAAATTGTTTGAAGAGGATGGAAACATCGTTGCAGAAAAAGGCCGTTTTTCACGGTGGGGGCCATACGTAAATCATATTGGACTTATCATTTTTTTAATTGGTTGTATGCTTCGCTTTTTCCCAGGAATGTATGTTGACGAAAACATTTGGGTTAGAGAAGGAGAAACGGTCGTTATTAGAGGAACAGATGGGGAGTTCTTCCTCAGAAACGATCAATTTATCGTTGATTTTTATGATGATGCTGATGAACGTTTTCGAGATGCTTTAGTGAGAGCGGGCAGTCCGATCGTAAAGAAGTACCAAACTTCAGCGACATTATTTAAAAGAGTTGACGATGGCGTGGTAGGAAGAGATCCTGAACTAGTAGAGGTTGCAAGGCACGACATTCGTGTAAATGATCCATTTAAGTTTGAAGGCTATGCTTTATATCAATATGCCTTTAAGCAAAATGAGATTAGTCAAATGAGCTTTGAAATAGAGGAAAGTGAAACAGGTGAGAGATTTGGACGTATTGATGTCTCTACGTACGACCCACAAACGGTTTATAACTTAGGTGGAGGCTACAAAGTAGAAATTATTGAATATTTTCCTGATTTTTATTTTGATGATCGTCGTACTCCTGCCTCAAAATCTCGAATACCAAATAATCCAGCATTTATTTTTAAAATAATTACTCCAGATAATGAAGAAGGAGAAATTAGCTTTGTTGGTATTCAAACGAATCAAGATATAAATGGAGAAAACACCCACCAAATGAGATTTGTTGATATTGATATGAATCATGTCACAAACTTAGTTGTCCGTAAAGATTACACCCTAGGAATTTTAATGGTTGGTGGCATTGTTTTCATGATTGGTCTTATCCAAGGAATGTATTGGACACATCGAAGAGTTTGGATTCAAAAAGTGAACGATGAGTTGTGGATGTCGGCTCATACAAATAAAAATTGGTACGGTTTAAAGAAAGATATAGAAGCGGTAGTTAGCAAAACCGAACTAACTATGCCAATGGATAATGTAGAAGAAGAAGAAAAGAAATCTTGAGTGTTGAGTTAAGAGTGTAGAGTTTTGAGTCTTTGCAAGAGGTGGCTTCGAAGCCTAGCATCACTCAAAACTCAAAACTCAAAACTCAAAGAAAAGGGAGGTCAAAGTTGTGGCAAATATGGCTCAATTAAGTAGTAGTTTATTGTTAATTGCTTTTTTTCTATATTTAGCAGCTACCATCTTTTTTGCTGTTTCTGTTACAGGAAAAAAGTTTAAAAATAAAGCCGGAGAAGAAAAAAATAAAGCTGGCTCTTTAGGTTATATTTCATCCATTATCGCGTTATTATTTGCCTTAGGTTATTTTGTTACGAGATGGATCGTTGCTGGGCACGCTCCTGTTAGTAATTTATTTGAATATACTACGTTTCTAGGAATTATGATGTCGCTCGCATTTGTCATTCTATATCCGATTTATAAAGCAAATGTATTAGGTTTATTTACGATGCCAATTGTAATGTTAATTATTGCCTATGCATCGATGTTTCCTAGAGAAGTTTCACCGTTAATTCCTGCCTTGCAGAGTATTTGGCTTAAAATTCATGTAATTACAACGGCATTAGGCCAAGGGATTTTAGCAATTGGTTTTGCTGGCGGTTTAATTTACTTACTTAGGGTCATTGATTTTAAAAAGAGTGATAAGCAAGTGAAAGCAATCGAGTTTGTGATGTATTCAATAATCAGTATTGTTGGATATATTTTAATTTCTTCAATTTTTAGTGGTCTAAACTACGAAGCACAATTTACTTATATCGATGAAAAAGGAATGGAAGCTGAAATGGTTTATCATCTTCCGCCAGTTGTAGGGCCAAATGAAGCTGTCCTACTTACTGATGAGCGTATGACGCCATTTTTTAATGTTCATCCTAATATTAAAAGTGCTGACTTAAATACGGTGATATGGTCGTTACTGACAGGATTAGTTCTTTATTATCTCATTCGACTTATAACGAGAAGGAAAATCGGAGAGTTGTTACAACCTTTGCTCAAAGGAGTAAGCCCGCAAGCGGCTGATGAAATAAGTTACCGTGCGATTGCGATTGGGTTTCCAATTTTCACTTTAGGTGGCTTGATTTTTGCGATGATATGGGCGCAAATCGCTTGGACTCGTTTTTGGGCATGGGACCCAAAAGAAGTATGGGCATTAATCACATTTTTATTTTATGCGGCATATTTACATTTGCGACTATCACGTGGTTGGCACGGTGAAAAATCAGCATGGCTTTGTGTGATTGGTTTTGCAATTATTATGTTTAATTTGATCTTTGTAAACTTAGTTATTGCAGGATTACACTCATATGCTTAGTTAGTATCAATCATTGAAAGGCATAGCGACATGTTAGTTGCTATGCTTATTTTGTATGTATAAGTTGGACAGTTGGTTTTGTATGTTAATTACATGTAAAAATAATATAGTCAAAAATAGATGTTATGTTAAAATATATTATTATGTAATATACTTATATATATATAAAGGTTTTATAATTATTCATGGTGAAAAAAGCTAAACTTTTAACAAAATAAAAGTATTATAAATTTAATCTTTCATTTGTTCGAGGGATAGCATTAACTTATACGCTTGAGGGGGATTTTTATGTCAAAAGAAGCCAAAATTTTAATTGTTGATGATGAAGAACGTATTCGTCGTTTATTAAAAATGTATTTAGAAAGAGAAAATTTTGATGTTGAAGATGCTGAAAATGGTGAAATCGCACTTCGTATGGCTGTTGAAAATAACTATGACTTAATTTTATTAGATATTATGATGCCGGGGATGGATGGGATCGAAGTTTGTCACGAACTTAGAAAAACGAAAGCAACTCCGATCATCATGTTAACTGCAAAAGGCGAAGAAGCCAATCGTGTGCAAGGCTTTGAAGCAGGAACAGATGATTATATCATTAAACCATTTAGTCCGAGAGAAGTTGTCTTACGTGTAAAAGCACTTCTAAGAAGATCTTCTTCTACAAAGTTTTTACAAACCGAAACGTCTACGAAAGATGTATTAGTATTTCCACACTTAACGATTGATAATGATGCACATCGTGTGACAGTCGATGGGGCCGAAATTAGTTTAACACCTAAAGAATATGAATTGCTTTATTATTTAGCGCAAGCGCCTGATAAAGTTTTTGCTCGTGAGCAATTGCTAAAAGATGTATGGAACTATGAATTTTTTGGAGATTTACGTACAGTAGATACTCATATTAAACGTTTGCGGGAAAAACTAAACCGTCTATCTCCCGAGGCTGCAGCAATGATATCAACTGTGTGGGGTGTTGGCTATAAGTTTGAGGCAGTGAAGGAATAATGTTTTGGAGAAGTGTCGTTGGTAAGCTATGGTTTACAATATTATTGTTAGTATCCGTCGTTTTGACGATACTAACAATAATGCTTTTACAGTATTTTGAAAAGTTCCATACTGACCAAGCAGAAGAGAGGTTGACTAACCATGCTTATATGGTTGCTTCTATTCTAGAAGAGTATGAAACAGAAGAAAACGCACTGTCTACGAGTATTAGAATTGTTGATAATTACAATATGAAATTAATGCTATTAATTGAAGAAGATGAGTTTTGGTATTATCCAGAAGAAAAAGAAAAACTTCCAGTAGAATTATTTAAAAAAGACCCGAAACTTTCAAAAGTAATCACAGAAAATGAAGTGGTAATTACCCGTGGTGATTTCCCTTTTTATATAAATGGGGAAGAAGTTCATAACGAAGTACTCGTTGTAGGAATGCCTATTGAGTTTGTCCAAAATCGTAGTGGAGTTCTTTATATTTATCAATATTTAGAAGTCATTGAAGAGGCGACTGTACAAACGAAAAATATTATTTTTCTTGCTGCAGGTATTGCTATTATTTTAACGACGATTTTTGCGTTCTTTTTATCAACAAGAATAACAGCACCACTTCGGAAAATGAGACAAGCTTCGTTGGAAGTCGCCAAAGGAAACTTCGATACAAAGGTGCCAATTTTAACTCGAGATGAAATAGGTTCTTTAGCGATGGCTTTTAATCGTATGGGAAGAGTATTAAATACAAACTTAACTGCACTGAACCAAGAAAAAGAACAATTGTCTAGAATATTAAGTAGTATGGCAGATGGAGTTATTACATTAGACCGAAAAGGGTCTATTGTTGTGACAAATCCACCAGCTGAACAATTTATTCAAGCGTGGCATTTTGAACAAAGCACAAAAGAAAAAGATAATTCAGATGATCTACCAAAGGCTATTAAAAAGTTGTTTCAACAAGTTGTTGCTCTTGAACAAGAACAGATGGTGGAAATTGATGTTCAAGGACGTGCGTGGGTTGTGTTGATGACGCCTTTATATGATGATAACTTCGTTCGTGGTGCAGTTGCTGTCCTACGTGATATGACAGAAGAACGTTTACATGATAAATTGAGAAAGGATTTTATAGCCAATGTATCTCATGAATTAAGAACTCCAATAGCTATGCTTCAAGGTTATAGTGAAGCGATCATTGATGATATTGCAGGATCTGAGGAAGAGAAAAAAGAGCTAGCTCAAATTATTTATGACGAGTCTTTAAGAATGGGTCGACTCGTTAACGAACTTCTCGACTTAGCTCGAATGGAAGCAGGTCATATTCAATTAAACATTGAACCAATAAACATTAGAGAGTTTGCAAGGCGAGTTTTGAGAAAGTTTCAAGGGATGGCTAAAGATCATAACATACAATTAAGGGCTGAGATTGCTGAAGTTGAACATGATATAATGGTAGATGGGGATCGAATAGAGCAAGTGTTAACAAATTTGATCGACAATGCGATGCGCCATACTAGTGTAGAAGGGTCAGTGACTTTAGTCGTTTCTCCACTTAGGGACGGAATAAAAATTGATGTTCGTGATACCGGATCAGGAATCCCAGAAGAAGACTTACCGTTTGTTTTCGAACGCTTTTACAAAGCAGACAAAGCGCGAACTAGAGGTCGGGCAGGAACTGGTCTAGGACTGGCGATTGTAAAAAATATTGTCGAAGCTCATAACGGTCATGTCTCTGTTCACAGCAAATTAGGAGAAGGAACGACATTTTCTTTTTATCTTCCTTCGAAAATTGATGAATAAAGACTTTTCTGAACGAAAGTTCTTGTTTCATAAGAAACATTTTAAATTATAATTTAAAATTTAGAATTAATAGAGGGTAAAGCTTCGAAGGAAATCTTTCAATAAATTGTACATTAAAAAAGGGTGGCCAAAAACAAGTGTCAGACACTTTTGGGCCACCTTTTTTTACTTCTTGTCTTTGTAAATCTCACGCATGACATGGGCTAACTCTGGGACAATTAATTTGTTCATCGCAAGCTTCACTGCACCAGATGATCCTGGCATAGAAAATATTGCAGTAGCTCCTCTAACTCCAGCGATCGCACGACTTAAGATTGCAGCAGGACCAATATCTTCCGCATAGCTTAAATACCGGAATATCTCTCCAAAACCAGGCATTTCTTTATCTAACATATCTCTAACAGCCTCGTATGTAGTATCTCTAAACGTAATCCCTGTGCCACCATTTAATAAGACAGCCTCAACTTCAGGACGCTCCGAGGCCTCACGTATTAATGATTGAATTTGAGTATATTCATCTTTAACGATATGATAGTCAACAACTTCGTATGGACCACTTTCTAATAACTCTTTCATAAGTTTTCCACTTTTATCTGTTTGTTCTGTTCTTGTATCAGAGACAGTTATAATCATGACATTAACAGATTTTGGTGCTTCTTTCCGATGTTCTTCTACTCCCACCTGTAAAACCTCCTAAAATTATGTTATTCAAGTTGGATTATATCATAATCTGAAAAAAAGGAAAAAAATACTGTTTGCAAGAGGTCATTAATGTATAATGGAATAAAAATAACTCAGTTAATAATTGGGGGCTTATGAAATGAATTTATATACTAGAACTGGTGATGAAGGAAAAACGAGCGTTATCGGTGGAAGGTTAGATAAAGATCATATTCGAGTTGAAGCGTATGGGACAATTGATGAGCTAAATTCTTTTGTTGGGGTTGCGATAACACAGCTTGATAAAGAAGTGTTTGGCGATATTATCCATGAATTAGAAAAGATTCAACATGAATTATTTGATTGTGGTGGCGATTTAGCGATGGTCTCAACAGAATATCCCTACAAGACGAAGAAAGAAATGATTACTTTTTTAGAGGAGCGTATTGACGAGTATATCGTCGAGGCTCCGAAATTAGAGAAGTTTATTTTACCTGGTGGTTCAATGGCTGGTGCTACGATTCATGTTTGTCGAACGGTAACAAGAAGAAGTGAGCGATTAGTTGTTCAACTACAAAAAGTTGCTGAAACAAATCTTGTCGTACTAAAATATTTAAATCGGTTATCAGACTATTTTTTTGCAATTGCACGGGTGATCAACTATCGTTACGGAATAAAGGATGTTGAATATGAACGTAGTGCGTTAGTTTTCCGGGATGGAAAAAGAAAAGAAGAAAAATAATAACAACCATTCTAAATAATGGGGATGTTCCTAACAAAGTGTCAGTCACTACTAGGCACTAAATACAGACGGATGTTAAATCGATACGTCTATATTTAGTAGTTGTCTCTGGTGAGCTGAAACTTTTCGGGGATCCCCATTATTTTTTATTTATAAGTTTC
>SKSA01000171.1 GCA_007118195.1 Anaerobacillus sp.
ATTTGATTCATAATAAACGGATATTCTGTTGGATCATTTTGCTGAATTAACTTCACATCTAACAGCTCTTTATGAGCACTGTCAATTGTACCTTGTGCTTTTATTAAATATTTGTCTATCTGATCTTTTTGTAGCAAAGGGTTCCCCTCCATTTCACTGTTTTCACTTTTTCATTATTTGTTTTAACTCTATCTTTTATACAAAATAGAAACTATTTCCCATTTGTTGACGATGTTTTAAAAAGAATCTAGCGGGTATTGATTGAATAAACGCAAACAAAAAACTTATTTAATGAAAAGGAGTGATTGGATTTCGTGTAAAGGAGTAGCAAGCTAAAATGGACAAGCAGCTAGTAACACTATAACTTTACAAGGAGAGATCATAATGGATAAACAGAAAGGGCTATTGGTTGGAACGATTATTGGGAGTGCGGTAGGTGCAACTGTTGCTCTACTTACGACACCAAAATCAGGACCTGAACTACGCAATGATTTAAATGAACAATATGAAAACAGTAAAAAAAATGCTGAGGAAGCAGCAAGTTTATTAAAAGAAAAATTTGATGATTTTTCAAAACTATTAGATGAGCGCTCAACAGATATTTCGAAAAAAGTTGTGGATGAAGGAAACCATCTTTTGAATGAAGCGAAAAAAACGCTTGAAGAAATTCAAAAAAAAGATGACACCGATGCAAGAGAGCTTAGAAAATTAGTGAAAAGTATTATGAAGGAGGAGTTAAAGTCTGGGAAAGAAATCGGAAAAGTTGTCAAAGATGAAATGAAAGATGTCCAAAACGAATTAAATAAGGAATTAGCAGCTGTCGTAAAAAAGATTTCATAAATAATTCAACATAAAAAAAGTTGGGTCGATAAGGTCGTTCATGTTGATTTGAAAAGAGAAACGATAAAAAATGGATCGGAATATGATCCGAATCAAGGAATAACAAGAGAATTTGAAGATGAACTATTTACAAAATACGATAAAGATAAGCCGAAATTTTGGTATAAAAAAAGCGGGGGAATTCCCTCGCTTTTTTTAGAGGTTTCATAAAAATGGTGACGGTGCATCGTTAGGTCGTTTTTCTGTATAGGTCACCGTCACCAATGCATTGTTTCTTTCTCATCAACTACTGCTTAATTAATTAATGCTTGGAGTGGTGCAGGAATTCGTCCAGCACGATTGATGAGTTTTTCAGAACTAAATGGATTTATGCCCATGACAGGAGCTCGACCGAGTAGACCACCGAATTCAACGATTTCCCCTTCTTTTTTACCTGGTACAGGAATGACACGGACAGCGGTAGTTTTTTTGTTAATCATCCCTATTGCGGCTTCATCTGCAATCATCGCAGATAAAGAAGCAGGCGATACATCACCAGTGACTGCGATCATATCGAGGCCCACTGAACAGACACAAGTCATTGCTTCGAGTTTTGATAATGTTAATGATCCTTCTTCAATTCCACGAATCATCCCATTGTCTTCACTAACTGGAATAAATGCCCCGCTTAAGCCGCCAACATAAGAACTAGCCATCGCACCACCTTTTTTTACCGCATCGTTCATTAAGGCTAATGCTGCAATCGTTCCGTGTGTCCCGACTCGTTCTAAACCAATTTCCTCTAAGATTTCGGCAACACTATCATTAATAGCATTCGTTGGTGCAAGCGATAAATCCATAATCCCGAAAGGAACGTTTAATCGTTGGGCGACAACTCGCCCAATTAACTCACCAGCGCGAGTAATTTTAAAGGCGGTTTTTTTGATCACTTCAGAAACGACACCGAGGTCGACATCAGGATAACGACGGAGTGCATTAAGGACAACACCAGGACCACTTACACCAACGTTTAAAACTACTTCTCCCTCACCAGTTCCGTGAAACGCTCCTGCCATAAATGGATTATCTTCGACAGGGTTACAAAACACAACGAGTTTTGCACAAGCGATTCCATTTGCATCTTTCGTTCGTTCCGCAGCATCTTTTATAATTAATCCCATTTGTTTAACGGCATCCATATTAATTCCTGTTCTCGTTGTAGCAACAGAAATGGAAGAGCATACTCGCTCGGTTACACTTAATGCTTCTGGTAAAGCGTCAAGTAATGTTTGGTCCCCTTTAGAAATTCCTTTATGCACTAATGCGGAGTAGCCACCGATAAAATCGACTCCGAGAGTTTTTGCTGCTTTGTCCAATGTTTTTGCTAGTTCTATTGCTTGCTCTTTTGTAGCATTTCCTAAAATTTCAGAAATTGGTGTGATAGAGATCCGTTTATTAATAATCGGGATTCCAAACTCTTTTTCAACAGTTTCAGCCACTGATTTTAACTCTTTCGCGTATGATGTAATCTTTTCATAAACACGAGCATTCATTTTTTCAAAGTTTGAATCGGCACAATCGCGAAGGCTAATGCCCATCGTTACAGTTCGGATATCGAGACTTTCCATTTGTACCATTCTGATCGTTTCTTGCATTTCAGAAAGTGCAATATTCATCTTTCATTTCTCCTTTTTAGAGGCTCGCCTATGCCTTTAGGGCATGGCTTGCAAGTTTTCTTTAAAAGATAAAAAAGTATAAATTTTGAAACTTGGAAAACTGTCTAGCTTCTCGAGCGTTTCGGTTCATCAAGATTTGCCTATTCAGGCAAAACGTTGTTGCCCCTCCAACGTTTGTCGAAGCTTACTAAGACGCTTGCGCTTTTCTTTATACACGGTGCATCGCTTTAAATAAATCTTCGAGCTGTATGTTAATTTTCAAACCCATTTCTTCGTTAATTGGATTAAACTGCTCCTGTAGTTTTTCAAGACTTTCAATTTCTGAGACATCGACAAGCATCATCATAGTAAAAAAATCTTGAAGAATCGTTTGACTAATATCGAGAACGTTAACGTTATTATCCGCTAATACGTTTGTTACCTTTGCAATAATTCCTACCTGATCTTTTCCAATAACACTTACGACTGCACGTCTTTTTGCCATTCTTATCACCTCATAAAATTTTAAACTAGCTGTTTTGGTAATCATTTAGTCCTTTTTTGATTTACCCTTGCAATGTGTTAAAGTAATTTAAAAACAAAAAAGATTGGAGTTGAACCAATCTCATCGGGCAATAGAATAACGTACAAAAATATGTATTAGTTACTCTTCTGTCCTTTTGCCTGAGATTGTGAATCCTTCGGCGCCGCTAATTGCGGACTCTCCAGAAGCTGCTCCTACTATAGTTTTATCCATAGTATTCATCGCTTGCTTTTTTAAATATTAAAAAGATAGTATCAACTTTAAAAATAATAGTCAAGACTAATTTTCAGTATTTGTCGAATGTTTGAAAATTATTCATGTTTAAAATAATTGATCATAGTTTATTATTTCTATTGATTCATTTCTCGTAACTTTTGATCGCTAGGCAAGAAAAATGTTAATAACCCTAGTAGGGGTAAAGAAACAACAAAGAGCATTGTGTTTGTTAAACCGAATAAATCAGCGACCATCCCCAAGGCAACAGAGCCTAAAGCACCCATACCAAAGGCAAGACCGACAATTAAACCAGATACCATACCGATTTTTCCGGGCACTATTTCTTGGGCGTAAACAACAGAAACAGAAAAACTAGATAAAATGATAAAGCCAACTGCACCTAAAAGTACATAGGACATCGCTTGCCCTGCATGGGGTAAATAAAGTGCAAGAGGAGCCGACCCTAGCATGGAGATCAAAAGAACATTTCGTTTTCCATAACGATCAGCTAGCGGCCCACCAGCAAAGGTTCCAATTGCGCCGGCAGCTAAAAAAATAAAAATATAAATTTGTGACTGTTGAATGGTTAAGCTAAATTGTTCAATGAGATAGAACGCATAAAAGTTTGTAATCCCAGCGTGAAACCAAGAACGAGCAAACACTAAAAAGACGAGTAAAGTGATCGCAAAAATGACGATTTTGCGAGTTTGTGGATGAGGTTTCACTGAAATTTTCTTCGTTATTTTTTTCTTTGCCATTAATGTCACTTGCTCTGAATACCATCTGGCAATATAAAATAGTAAGCCGATGGCTAGGGCTGCTACAAATGTAAACCAAATCGCTCCAAATTGTCCTAAAGGAACTAAAATAACGGCGGTGATGATCGGTGCTAACGCTTGACCAGCATTACCACCGACTTGGTAAATGGACTGTGCAAAACCACGGCGATTCCCTGCTGCCATATAAGCAACACGAGAGCCTTCAGGATGGAAAGTAGCGGACCCTAGTCCGATCAAAACGACTGATACAACAACAAGCCAAAACGATGGTGCAAAAGCTAATCCTAATACACCAAAAAACGTAAAGCATAAACCAATTGGTAATGCATATGGTGATGGCTTTTTATCCGTATATAAGCCAACAACTGGTTGAATTAAAGAAGAGGTTAAATTTAAAGCAAATGCAATAATTCCGAGCTGGGTAAATGTTAATCCCATCGATTGCTGTAAAATAGGAAACATAGCTGGTACAACAGCTTGGATCGCATCATTTAATAAGTGAACGAAGCCGATAATTAATAAAATATTATACATCGTTTTTTGTTCGGGAATTGCACTTGAGATTTGCTTTTGTGGTTGTGACATTTTCTTTTTCTCCTTCGCATAAAATCTCTTCCATCGTATCACTTTATGACAATGCTGTGAACGGAAATGACAGAATATTGTCAAGTAACTATCAACTCATCTAAAGCTATTAATCTATCACGATTTTTGGTAACATCTTTGTTATGAGTAAATTTATTTAATGGAGTTGATATTTTGTCTAATAAAGATACGTTAATGATTATTGACGGCATGGCCCTGCTTTTTCGAGGATTTTATGCCACTTCATATAGCGGTTATATCATGAAAACGAGCAAAGGTGTTCCAACGAATGCGATCTATGGCTTCGTAAAATACATGCAAGACGCGATTAAAACGTTTCAACCTAGCCATGTGCTTTGCTGTTGGGATATGGGCGCAAAAACGTTTCGTAACGAGCTTTTTCCTGCGTACAAAGCGAATCGCGGTGAGCCACCAGAAGAGTTGATTCCACAATTTGATTTAGTGAAAAAAGTGGTAGAAAGTTTTAACATTCCTAATGTCGGTGTTGAAGGCTATGAGGCGGACGATTGTATAGGGACAATTGCTAAAAATTATAGTGATCAGTTGCAAATTCAAATACTCACTGGAGACCGTGATAGTTTGCAACTTGTAAGCGAAACGGTTCAGCCAATTATTATGAAAAAAGGAATGTCAAACTACGAAGTGTACACACCAGAAAAATTACTAGAGGAAAAAGGGTTAACACCAGAGCAATTTATCGATTTAAAAGGTTTAATGGGTGATCCAAGTGATAACTTTCCTGGTGTAAAAGGTGTCGGTGAAAAAACAGCTATTAAATTGTTGACACAGTACGATTCGATTAATGGCATACTAGAAAACTTACCAAACCTTTCAAAAGGAATTAGAAATAAAATCGAAACAGAATTAGATATGCTCCATTTATCACGAAAACTAGCTGAGATTCATTGTGATGTCCCGGTTGAGATTGAACTAGACAAATGTACCCGTAATATTGAAGAAGAAAAAATTATCACGATGTTACAGGAGTTAGAATTTGAACGTCTCCTTAAAGATGGCTCTTTCATTGAAGGGTTAAAAGTAAATGTTGAACCGCTAGTATAAACATATTTAAAATGTATTAACATATAAAAATCCTCATTGTCCGTAAAAATGCAGATAGTGGGGATTTTTTTTGTAACTTTCTTATTATTTCCTTCGTCTATACATAAAATGGAAAGTGGAGGTCGATGATATGAAAATGAAATGGAAATTTAGCGTAATAGGCTTATTATTATTATACTTCTTGTTTATTACTGGATGTAGTAGTGGCACCGAATTTTCCAAAGATGCTGGAGAATACATGGTTGCTGAAGAGGCTGCGATGGATTTTGATGACGCGAGTGCTCGAAGTGGATTTAGTAATTCTTCTGCTGAAAGGACCGAAGCACAAAGTTTTAATTCTACAGACCGAATGATGATATATAACGCAAATCTTTCAATTGAAGTAAAGGATTATCATAAGATTGAAGCCGAAATTCAAGAAAAAGTTAATATCACGGGTGGTTATATTGTTGAATCAAGTATTTATTTTAGTGGTGAAGATCGAATTAGTGGAAACTTAGTTGTAAAAGTACCACAACAAAATTTTCATAGTTTTATTAATGAAGTGGAATTAAATAGCATAAAAGTTAATGATCGTCGTGTTCAAGGGAACGATGTAACGGAAGAATACATCGATTTAGATTCACGGTTGAAATCAAAGCGTGTAGTTGAAGAAAGATTACTTGGATTTATGAAAGAAGCAGAAAGAACCGAAGATTTATTGAAGATTTCTAGCGACTTATCAAAGGTCCAAGAAGAAATCGAACAAATACTTGGTAGAATGAATTACTTACAAACGAACGTAAATTTTTCGACCGTTACAATACAGATGTCCGAAAAACTTGTCAATGTTGCGACTATTCAAGATAGTGAAGCGTTAAACACATGGGTGAACGCAAAAAGCTTGTTCATAGATAGTGTAAATGGGGTTATCTCTTTTTTCTCAAGTGTAACGATCTTCTTGATTGGACGTAGCCCGATTATTGTGCCGGTAGTAATGGTTACTTTTGTTGTCGTTTATTTTGTTAAAAAAAAAGGAAATGATAACCCTCCTTATGAGGGCTAATGAGAACTAGGCTGTACATCTGCAGCCTAGTTCTTATATATAATAAATTTATGATGAGTAATATTAATGGTAAGGAAATAACATTTATGAACACATGACATTTGTCACCACTTCTTATTACTAGGTAATAAAATGTTGCATTTAATGCGGTGAATTGGTACGATTTTAATAATAACATAGGGAATTAATTATTGTTACTAGGTAATAATTAACGTTAGGTCTTATGTTTAATTGAACTTTATTAATGAGGGGGAGCTCTGTTGAATATTCCACAGTTAAAAATTGCTCATATGACACCAAAGGTACCAATTATGCAGGGAGGAATGGGAGTTGCTATTTCGTTAAGCGGACTAGCTTCGGCTGTTGCAAATGCTGGTGGGATTGGTATTATTTCGGGTACTGGTATTCCAATTGAAGAAATGAGAGCGCAAATTCGCAAAGCTCGTGAATTAACAAATGGCGCTGGTTATATAGGAGTTAATGTTTTATTTGCAATGACGGATTTTCAAAATACGATAAAAGCAGCTATGGAAGAAAAAGTAGACTTTATTATTTCAGGTGCAGGTATTTCCCGTGATATGTATCAGTGGGGCAGAGAATACGGTGTTCCAGTCATCTCAATCGTATCATCAGGAAAGTTAGCAAGAATTTCACAAAAACTTGGCGCAGCAGCAGTTGTTGTTGAAGGTTTTGAAGCAGGGGGTCACTTAGGAACTGATCGTCCACTTTTCGATATTTTACCTGAGGTCGTTGAAGCTGTAGATATTCCAGTAATTGCTGCCGGTGGGATTTTGACAGGTGAAGATATTGCCAAGGCCCTCAAAATGGGAGCGAGTGGCGTCCAAATGGGAACACGCTTTGTTGCTAGTGTTGAATGCGATGCCCCAGATGCTTATAAACAAAAATACCTTGATGCTAACGAAGAAGACACTGTATTAGTAAAAACGACCGTTGGCCTTCATGGAAGAGCAATTAAAAATAGCTTTGTTGAAAAGGTAAATAACTTAGAGAAAATAAAAATTGAAGTTTGTCACTCTTGTCTAAAACAATGTAATTACCAATTCTGTACTTTGGATTCGCTCGTCCAAGCGGTTAAAGGAAATGTTGAAGATGGAATTGTTTTTGCGGGCGCAAGAGTACACGAGATAAAAGAAATTCTTCCTGTACAACAAATTATTAATGATCTAATGGATGCATGTAACCGTAAATTAGCAGTTGACCCAATAAAATTATAATTCTTGATGAAATGTGGCTGTCCCATAAGTGTCTGACACTTTGTTTTGGGACAGCCACATTTTTTATTATTATAACAACAAAAGTTGTCAATAATGGATAAAAGATTGGAGTGAGTATTATGGACAAACAGCAAATTGATAAAGGCTTAAAAGGTCTAAAAGCTTCATTAAGATCTTCTGGAGTTGAAATTAATGAGGTATATATGGAGTTAATGCGTGAAAAATTGAGTGGTGACATTACTGCTGAGCAATTTTTTCGAAAGGTAAGGGAGAACGCGAAACAAACAGATCGGTGAGATGTAACAAGTAGGATTTCTCATTATTCGTATTGGCAAACAAGCAAACTTTAATTAAACAACTCTTAAATCATTTTCAAATGTTCTCTCTCCCTAGATTCCTGCATATTTTGTAACAAAGGAATGTTAGGGGGAGATACATTGAATCGTTTTGCATACTACAGTGAAGATCCCGAACAGGTTGAGGAATATGTAAAGTCCATTTTGCCATTCATTTCTGATATTCGTGAATTTGAACTGTACTATATAGATAAAACACCTTACATCGAAGTAATTGAAAAAAGCGGGCACTTACATCGAAGAGCCTTTTATAGCCGAAAAGAATTTGAAGCAAGTAAGAAAAACTCTTATCGGAAGTTCATCAAGCAACATAACTTCACGTTTATTTTAAGAGATGATTCATTAAATGAGATCTGGTTAAACACGAATGGAAAGATGATTGAAACGTTAAATATTCTTCATATGCTAGGAATTAAAGAGTTCCATCATTATCGTCATAAAGCAACATATAAAGCAACAAATTTAAAGCCGAATCATGATTTAAATATCCTAGTTGAGGATGATGCTACTAAAAAGTTATTTTTGGCGAAATTTCGCTTTCCTTACGCATGTAAACGAATTAAAGCGGTAGAGTTCATTCAACAATTTGGTTATTTAAAACCTTACGCAACGAAGTTTGATTATGGAAAGGATCTTACTTATTTTGATAAGAATACGATACGTGAAGCTGAAGCTTATGAATATGCTACAAACAATGCTTTCCTTTTTGAAGATGAAGCCATTGATTTGAATACTGGTAAACGAATTTTTGAAGAAGTAGGAAAGCTTTCGGGTGGAGACGTAAATATCGTATTATTTTCATCGTGATTTTTATCTAAAGTTACAATATTAACGAACAAATTCAGATCGAGTTGGATGAACGATTGAAGAAAGATGGCCTTTTCTACGTTCATCCTTTTTGGTGTACTCTTCAATTAAATGAAATTCATGATAGCAACTTTGTCCACATATATATTAGAAACCAACGAAATATGTGGAGGATGATATGCCGAAAAAAATAGAAAGTTATGTAACCGAAATAACAGCAACATTGATTTTCTTTATAATCGGGTATCTGTTTTATATAAGTATGAAAATGTCAGGGAAAACGTTTTTTATACCGGATTCCTTATTAATATACAATACTATTTTTGTTAGTATTTTAATAGAAGCACTTCCTTTTGTTTTAATCGGTGTATTTATTTCAGGGACAATCCAAGTGTTTATTACAGAAGATCATATTCGCCGCTTAATTCCGAAGAATCCCCTGTTAGCAGTGACGTCTAGTTGTGTTATTGGAGTGATATTTCCTGCGTGTGAATGTGGAATTGTTCCTATTGTTCGTCGTTTAGTCGCAAAAGGTATGCCAATTTATGCAGGTGTAGGCTTTCTACTAACGAGCCCGCTCATAAATCCGGTGGTGATTGGCTCAACGTACATGGCTTTTGGTAATGAAGGTAAAATTGCCTTATTAAGAATGGTCATTGGATTTATTGTCGCAATGATTGTTGCGATTATCATCAGTTTCTTTTTTAAAAAAGGACAAGTAAGGAGAAAAATAACAGATACTCCAATTTCACAGGAAATGTATAAACGGCCACTTCTTGAACTGAAAAGATGCTTTCAGAAGCTCCCATCGTCATGACGAAAGAAAATTTCTCATCCTATAGTGATGTTCTTTTTCAAAATCCTGAAACCTTTAAAAATAAAGAAATTTTTCTAGAAGGCTTTGTTTTAAAAGGGGATAACTTAAAGGAAAACGAATATGTTGTTGGGCGGTTTTTAATTACGCATTGTGTCGCTGATGCCACCGTTATAGGTTTTTTAACACACTTTGAAGAGGAAGGATCTTTTCAAGATAATAGCTGGGTTAAGTTATTAGGAACGATTGATGTGGCAAATCATAATGAAAAAAGGCTACCTCTTATTAAAGTGACACGTTGGAAACTCTCCGAAAAACCGGAAGAGCCTTATGTGTATCCTCGCTCCCAAAAACAATAACATTATTAATTTTAATGTACAATTTACAATTTAAAATGTAAAAAATGTTTGAGTTAAAGCGTTGATCTTCGGCCTATAAATAATTATAAATTGTACATTATAAATCAGTTCACTCTCACAAGTTGATACTTTTGTTTTTGCTTCGCATTTTCGCGTCGTTCAATAATGATCATTTGCATAAGTAGAATTGTGGTTAGGCATAAGATGAGCAATGTTCCGAGAATTACCCCTAACCAGCCCCAGTAGTACCAAAAGAAACCTAAATAAAAGCTACCGAGACTCCCCCCCACGTAATAGGAGGTGAAGTATAGTCCTGATGCAGACGCTTTGGCAAATTTAGCTCGCTTACTTACCCAAGCATTTAACGTTGAATGTGCAAAAAAGAAACCGAAGCTTAAAATAAACAAGCCAGCAATAATAGCAATGAGACTGTTAACTAGCATCATTAACGTTGCAATCATCATAAGGGCAATTCCAATCCCGATGGTTACAGATTGAGACCATGTAGAAATCGCCTTTCCAGCAAGTGTCGAACTAACTGTACCAGACAAGTACGTTAAAAATAAAAATCCGATAAGAACGGTCGGTAAGGAAAAAGGCGGTGCGGTTAGTAAATATGTGACATAGTTGTAAAGGCCAACAAAAATAAAAAAGTGTAATCCACCAACAAAAAAGGCTAAGCGTAGTTTTTTGTTTTTTAGATGAGCGAGATAATTGTGAATTGCTTTATGACGTTCAAATTTTCTCGTTTCAAAATGGTTAGACGGTGGCAAAAGTTTAAGAAAGATGACAAAAAAGAGTAAACTGATGCAGCCGATGGTAATAAATGCGATTCGCCAATGAAACAAGTCAGTAAATAAACCGCTTAAAACTCTCCCACCCATGCCTCCAATTGAATTCATACTAATATAAATACCGATGGCTACGCTCAACGCTCGAGGTGAAAATTCTTCACCGATGTAAGCAAGTGCCACAGTAGGAATTCCCGCGATAAAAACTCCTTGTAATATTCTTAGTATTAGAAAGGATTGAAAGTTTTGTACAAAGGCAATGGCAAAGGTTACGAAAAATAATAAAACCATCGATATGATCATCACATTTTTACGTCCGATCGCATCAGATAACGCACTATAAAAAAAGAAAAAGATCGCTACTGTCAGTAAAGAAAGAGATACCGTTAAGCTAGAGGTTAGTGGTGAAACAGAAAACTCTTCACTTATGATCGGTAATATCGGTTGTGTGAAATAAAGATTAGCAAAAGCAATAAAGGCAGCTAACCCAAGTGCTATTGAGGCACGCCAAAAATATTTTGATTTTAATTCAATCATTGCTAACCATCCTTCAAAGTATATTAATATTTAACGGGTATAGCTCTAGTGTTGAGCTAGGTTTGAATTTTTTGGAAGTGACCTTACTATTTCATCTTACAGTCGATTTAAAGATAAATAAAATATATAATATTTATAAACAACATAAAAAATATTTATGATAGGTTGAATTCTAAAAGTTAGTTGCAATTGATTGGGCCACTCCCCAAAAAAATATTTAATCTTTCACGCTTTAGGAAGAAGATCAAAAATTTGTTAATGAAGGGGAAAAAATAATGGAATTACGTCAGTTACAATGCTTTTACGAAACAGCTAGGTTGAAAAGTTTTACGAAAGCATCAGAAAAGTTGTTTATCGCCCAACCGGCAGTGAGCATGTCGATTAAAAAGCTAGAAAAAGAGATTGGAGTAAAGTTGTTTCATCGTCACGATCGAGCAGTTAGCTTAACTATTGAAGGTGAGCGTTTTTTCATTCATGTAGAAAAAGTGTTTGATCAGTTAGAAGAAGCACGATTAGAGATGGCGGAACTACGAGGCCTAGAAAGGGGAGAGGTGAGGCTAGGTTTACCATCAATGGTGGGGTCTTTTTATTTTCCGAATATTATTGTAGCTTTTAAAAAGTCATATCCGCAACTGAATATTTCGATTGTTGAGGATGGAACGAAACAAATTCAAACGCACATTGAAAATGATCAGATTGATATGGGGGTGATCGTTCTTGATGATATGACTGCTGAGTTAGAGGCAATACCAATCATTGAAGAAGAAATGGTTGTAGTTGTCCCGAAGTCACATCCATTAGCAAAACAAAAACAGATGACATACGGACAGTTAGCGAGCGTTCCTCTCGTACTCTTTAAGGAAGGCTATTTTCAAAGAGACCTCGTCATTAACCACATCCATGAGTTAGGACTAACACCAACAATTGCTTTTGAAACAAATCAAATTTCATTAACGAAATCTTTGACAAGAAAAGGGCTAGGGGTAACGTTATTTTTGAAAATGGTTATTCAAGATGACGATGATTTCGTAGCTCTTTCGCTTGAGCCGCCAATCACACTTTCTTTAGGACTTGCCTGGAAGAAAAAAACTTACTTATCAAAGGCAAATAAAGCCTTTGTCGATTTTATCGAAAATGAAAAATGGAAATAAGTAATAATAGGAGGACAACACGTATTGGTTGTTATTACTGGGAAACTACATGTAAATTCAAAGAAAAGAAAAGGACAAATGCCGCTACACAAATGGCAAAGTCCTTATTTACTAATCTAGAAAATCTACTTTTCTATTATAAAACTTCTTTTAATCTAGTTTGCTTATGAATGAAATTAATAGTTGCACTATTAAAGCGTTCTGGTTGGTCAATGTTACAAACGTGGCCTGAGTCTTTAATACATTCTAGCGATAGTTCTTTGTTTTGTTCAACTAAATCTTTAACCGGTGGGAGAAATAAATAATCCTCCTCCCCCATGACAAACAACGTTGGGATATTGAAGAAATCTCTCTGTAGTTTTCTTAAAAAAGGGTTCATCGCTCTCGTAACAGAGAACCAACGGATAAATTCTTTTTGACACATTTTTTTAGCTTGATCTACAAAGACGTTACGTGATTTAGAATGTGCAGATCTTGGCATAATGATCCAAGCAAAAAGACGGTAAAGCCACATATAGGGGATAATATATTTCCCTAAATTTCCTGCTGTAATAAGAAAGTTAGTTCGTATATTAAGTTTAATAATTGCTCCACCAAGGATCATGGAACTTATCCTTTGTGGATGTTTTTGAGCAATGGTCTGAACGATAATCGTTCCAAGAGAAACACCGATAAAATGAGTTTCTTTGATTTTTAGATGATCTAAAACCTCAATAACTTCTTCAGAGATTTGTACAAATGAATCTCCTTTTTGCCATCGAGATTTTTTTGATTTTCCATGTCCTCTTAAATCAATAAGGAGGACGTTAAAATGCTTGCGAAATTCTTTTATTTGTTTGAAAAAGGTATTTGACGAACCACCAGCACCATGAATAAATGTTACCCAAGGATTCGTGTGATCGTTAATATATTCACGATAGTATAGCACGTTTTTAGATCCTCACTTTATAGTAAAATACTTTTCACTATTATAACATGATTTACGAGAATACGGTTATATGAGCAATATAGAATATGGACTGTCAAATAATGTTCATAATTTTAATTGCTACATCCTCTGTTACGTACTAGCTTAATTTAAACCTTAGCACTTTTTGTTTTTAAAGGCTTGCTGAGAGTGAAACATTAAACTTAAAAGTTCGTATAAACTCTTTTGATCAGCTAAAAATAGGCGTAATAATACAAGAGAGAGGTTTAATTTTATGGCTGTGACACTTGAAGAAATAAAAAAAGCGAAAGAAAAGATGGCTAGCATTGTTCACGAGACTCCATTAGATTATTCAAGCACATTTAGTGAGTTATCGAACAACGAAGTATTTTTAAAGTTAGAAAATCTTCAAAAAACGGGTTCGTTTAAAGTGAGAGGGTCATGCAATAAATTATTTTCATTATCCCCACAACAATTACAAAAAGGGGTGATTTGTGCTTCGGCTGGAAACCACGCACAAGGTGTTGCGTATTCATCTAAAAAACTACAAGCTCCGTGTACTATTGTAATGCCTCAAACGGCCCCATTAAGTAAAGTAGAAGCAACAAAGCGATATGGGGCTGAAGTTATTTTGAAAGGTACTAGCTTTGATGAAGCGTTGCAATTTGCTTTTGATTTACAAAAGAAAAAAGGTTCAACTTTTGTTCATCCTTTTGATGATGAAGCGATCATTGCAGGGCAAGGTACGATTGGATTAGAGGTGCTTGAACAACTTAAAGATGTTGATGCAGTAGTTTGTCCAGTGGGAGGAGGCGGTCTTATTGCCGGTGTTGCTTTAGCTATTAAAACGTTAAAGCCTTCAGTTAAAGTTTATGGAGTACAAGCGCTTGCCTGCCCAAGTATGAAACAGTCATTAGAAGCGACAAAACCGATTTCGGTCGATACGTTACCGACGATGGCAGATGGGATTGCTGTAAAAAAGCCGGGGATCCAAACGTTTGAAATTATAAAAAACTATGTAGACGATATTTTTTGTGTTGATGAGATGGAAATCTCGAGAACGATGTTAATGATTTTAGAGCGTAATAAATTGTTAGTAGAAGGTTCAGGGGCAAGTTCTTTAGCAGCACTCCTTTATAAAAAAGTTCCAATAGAAAACAAGAATGTAGTAGCGATTTTAAGTGGTGGTAACGTAGATATGAATTTCATATCAAGAATTATTGAACATGGAATGGTTGAATCCGGTCGATACATTCATTTTTCTACAATTTTAAAAGACAGACCAGGACAACTGCAAGACGTTTTACATATGATTACAGAACTTGAAGGAAATATTTTATCGATTTCTTTAGAACATATCGGCGAGAAAATTTTACCTGGATATGCAAAATTACTTCTTTCATTAGAAACAAAAAATAAAGAGCATGTCGCGAAAATTTTGACGATGCTTAAGGAAAAAGGTTATGAAATCGAAGTTTTAATATAGAGGGTCAAGAGGGTTATGGGTGGTGAGTTATACTATTGATATAGATGATAAAATAAAAAAGCTGAGCTTAGGAAATACCTAGCTCAGCTTACAATATGAACTTAAAATTTTTGCCGCGATAATGTCTCTGTGTCACTCTTTAAAACCTTAAAAAACAAAAGCCCTACCTCTCTTTTATCATTACGGCTCCTAGGCCGTGCCACTTATAATAAG
>SKSA01000382.1 GCA_007118195.1 Anaerobacillus sp.
AAGTTTTTAGTATAAAACAAGGCACGAATTCATCGCGCCTTGTCATTATTAATTATTATGCTACAACTTTGCTATTATCCACAAGAAAATCTACAGCTTTGCGAACTTTCAAGTCGCCTTTCAGCGCTTCAATACCACCTTGCATCGCTAAGATTTGCTTAAGCTCATCTACAGAACGCTTATAAAGCTCTGCCATTTTTTCAAGCTCAGCTTCTACATCTTCGTCTGATACTTCAAGTTCCTCAGCTTGAGCAATTGCTTCAAGAGTTAAGTTAATACGAACTCTCTTTTCGGCGTCAGCTTTGAATTGTTCGCGCATACCATTCTCGTCTGAACCAGAAAATTGATAGTACATATCAAGGCTCATTCCTTGTGCTTGAAGGCGTTGACCAAATTCTTCTAGCATACGATCTACTTCAGTTGTGATCATTGCTTCTGGAATATCGATCGTAGAATTTTCAGCAGCTTTCTCTACTAAAGTGTCACGCTTATTATGATCTGCTTCAGTTTCTTTATCTTGGATCATTTTTTCTTTAATATTTTTTGTTAAGTCTGCTAACGTCTCAACTTCTTCATTTACATCTTTAGCAAATTCGTCATCAAGTTCTGGAAGTTGCTTACGTTTAATATCATGAACTGTCACTTTAAATACTGCCGGCTTTCCAGCAAGTTCTGATGCATGATACTCTTCAGGAAAACTTACTTCAACATCTTTTCCTTCTCCTGACTTAAGCCCGATTATTTGTTCTTCAAAACCAGGAATAAATGAACCAGATCCGATTTCTAAAGAATAGTTTTCTGCTTTTCCACCTTCAAATGGCGCTCCATCTACAAAGCCTTCAAAGTCGATAACTGCTGTGTCACCGTTCTCAATAGCTCCATCTTCTACAACTACTAAATCTGCATGCTTTTCTTGAAGTTGTTTTAACTCTAATTCAACATCTTCATCTGTAACAATTGTTTCCACTTCTTCAACTTCTAAACCTTTATACTCACCAAGTTGTACCTCTGGCTTTACAGTAACAGTAGCTTTAAAAATTAAGTTTTGACCTTTACCCATTTGTTCAACATCAATTTCTGGACGATCAACTGGCTCAATGTTTGTTTCTTCGATTGCACTACCATAAGCATTAGGAAGTAAGATATCCAATGCATCTTGGTATAACGATTCTACACCAAAGCGCTGCTCAAACATCGCCCGAGGGATTTTCCCTTTACGGAATCCTGGTACGTTCACTTTTCCTACTACTTTTTTGAAAGCTTGATCTAAAGCTTCATTCACTTTTTCGGCCTCTACTTCAATTGTAAGTACGCCTTGGTTACCTTCTAACTTTTCCCATTTTGCAGTCATTTATTCTTTCCCTCCAACATTTTCATCATTAAGTATTTTGTGTTATGTCCAATAAAAGTATATGATATTCGAACTTTTACAACCATTTCATTATAACATACAGCTATATCATTTCAACTGTAAGAAATTAGATGTTTAATTAACAATTTATTAAATTAATTCCCTTTAAATGCTTCTCGTTCGATTTTCAGAATTTGGCTAGCGCAAGTTAACATGTCATCGACGTCTACTTTGTAGGCGTTTGCTATATCGAGAACATCTTCTTCAAGTCCAAAGATTTCTACCCCTGTTTTATGTATCGCTGAAGCCCATAAAGTCGGATTTAGTGGTTCAGGTGAAATAGGATATATGGCAAATAGATAATGCCACCATACTTGACTTACCATCTCATATAAACTTGGATTTTCACTTTCAAGTCTGTCAGCTACTAACTTGATCGTATCTTTACCAAATTTTTCATGAAACACATCTTCTAAATTTATAAGGTTAATATTAAGCTTTTTCCCAAACTTATGTAATTCCATTTTTTCATCTACATTTTTTTCTTTTAGTAACTGTAGGGCGATACTTTTTAAGACAGGGTCGTTTTGATCAGTTTTTAAGAATTCCTTTATCGACTCAACAAAAACTTCTGTAGGCATTTTCCCAAGCATTTGAATGGCTAACCATTGCTTTTCAGGCGAACCATGATTCAACATATGTAAAAGCTCGTTTGGTGGTTTTTTTGTTTCTTCGTCCATTTCAATCTTTGTTTCACCATCTACCATTTGCCGACTAAAATGTAACAAGTGGTATAGTGATTCTGCTAAATGGGCTGGCAACTTTTCTTCTTCCATGATCCCTTCTAACATCACCACCACTTCGTTATATTCCCCTAACTGAACTAACAATGAAATATGTACTTGAAGTATATCGAAATAATTCCCGATATCTTCTTTAAGCATTTGTTCAGTTACCTGCTTCGCTTCTTCTAGCCTACTTTGTTCAATAAGACTTAAAGCTAAACCGAATCTTGCTTGTGGATGGTCTGGCTCAATCTGTAGCGATTGGTCAAAGTAAGAATGTGCCTCTGAAAAGTTTTTCCCCTTTAACGCTTCCATTCCTTTTGCTACAAGTTTTTCCACAACTCCAGGAAACAAAACTACTTTTTCCTTACTATTTTTTTGTTCCTCATTCATAAATAACGCTCCACTCTATATATCGCTCACTTTTCATTTTAGTTTACCATTCTCAAAAATGAAATACAACGAAACCTCATTATGTACTATCGAAAAAGAGGCAGACGAAAGCGTCTACCTCTCTAGCATTAAAGTGCTCTTTGTTTTTCGTAGTTTGAAATATCTTCTTCATAATTTAATGTAAGAGAAACTTCATCCCAACCGTTTAACAGCATTTCTTTCCAATACGGATCGATCGTAAATTCTGCCTTGAATCCGTTGTCATCGAACAGAATTTGTTGGCTTAGATCAACCGTTAACTCATATACGGCTTCGTCAGCTTTTACAAGTAGTTCATTCACTTTTTCCTCTGGGAGTTGAATTGCTAAAATTCCATTTTTAACGCAATTGTTATAAAAAATATCAGCAAAGTTCGGGGCGATGATAACCTGAAACCCATAATCTTGCAAGGCCCATGGAGCATGCTCCCTAGAAGATCCACACCCAAAATTTTGGTTAGCAACTAAAATAGATGCATTTTGATTATGTGGTTGATTCAATTCAAATTTTTCATTGTCTGATCCATCCGAATGAAAGCGCCAATCGAAAAATAAAAATTGTCCAAACCCTGTGCGTTCAATCCGTTTCAAAAATTGCTTTGGTATAATTTGGTCTGTATCTACATTAACACGGTTCATAGCCGCTACATTTCCTTTATGAACTACAATTCCAGCCATATTAGTAGCTCCTTTCAAGTTATAAAATTTCTATTTCACAGTTGCTTCAGTAAATGTACGTACATCAACAAATTTTCCTGCTACCGCTGCTGCAGCTGCCATCGCTGGGCTTACAAGATGTGTACGTGCCCCTTTTCCTTGACGGCCTTCAAAATTCCGGTTAGAAGTTGATGCACAACGTTCGCCTTCTGGAACAAAGTCAGGGTTCATACTTAAACACATACTACAACCAGACTCACGCCATTCAAAACCAGCATCTAAAAACACTTGATCTAAACCTTCAGCTTCTGCTTGTAGTTTAATTTTTTGTGAACCTGGAACAACCATTGCCCTAACACCAGGCGCAACTTTTCTTCCTTTTGCAACTTGGGCTGCAGCTCGTAAGTCACTCATCCGTGAATTTGTACAAGATCCGATAAATACGTGTTGAACTTCTACATTAGTAATAGGAGTGCTAGGAGTTAGACCCATATAGTTAAGAGCTTGCTCGATGGCAATTTTATCCGCAGCATTATTATAATCAGCTGGATTAGGTACTACACCGTTAACGCCAATACCTTGAGATGGGTTTGTTCCCCAAGTAACTTGTGGTTCAATTTCACTCGCCTCGATCTCTACTGTGCGGTCATACTCAGCACCTTCATCTGTTGCTAATTCTCGCCATTGTTCAACTGCCTTCTCAAACTCTTCTCCTTGGGGAACATACTGTCTCCCTTTTAAATATTCAAAAGTAGTTTCATCTGGACTAATTAAACCTGCTTTTGCCCCAGCTTCAATACTCATGTTACATACGGTCATTCGCTCTTCCATCGTCATATTACGAATTGCTTCACCTGTAAATTCAATAATTGATCCTGTTCCAAAGTTAACACCAAACTTAGCAATAATCGCTAAAATAATGTCTTTTGCTGTAACACCGAGAGGTAGATCGCCTTTAACATGTACTTGCAACGTTTTCGGCTTTGATTGCCATAACGTTTGTGTACTTAAAACATGTTCAACTTCACTTGTTCCGATTCCAAAGGCTAAAGCTCCAAAAGCTCCGTGCGTTGACGTATGGCTATCACCACATACAATTGTTTTCCCTGGTTGTGTTAACCCTAATTCAGGGCCAATGACGTGAACGATACCACTATCAGGGCTATTTAAGTCTGCAACCCTTACTCCAAACTGTTGGCAGTTGTCAGAAAGTGTATCCATCTGTTTTTTAGCAATTTCATCTTTTATTACATAACGATCTAACGTAGGAACATTATGGTCCATGGTCGCAAACGTTAAATCTGGACGCCGGACCTTTCTTCCTTTTAAACGTAATCCTTCAAAGGCTTGAGGTGAAGTTACTTCATGCACCATATGAAGATCAATATATAAAAGGGATGGCTTACCTGGTTCGCTAACGACGGTATGTTTTTCCCAAATTTTTTCGATGATTGTTTTCTTAGTCATCTAATCCTCTCCCTAAATCAGTTTTGAGTGTTGAATGTTGAGTTTTGAGTGTATAGTAAAAGCTTCGAAGCATTAAAATCTTTTGAACTTCAACTCAAAACTCTTAACTCAAAATTCTTAACTTTAATTTGTTACTGCTAATTGAATTCGTTCGATCACTTTGTCAGTCATTTCATCTGTCGTAAGGATTTGCTCACCTTCTTGGGCGATGTCTCCTGTACGATAACCAGCTTCTAGAACCTCCGTAATAGCTTGCTCGATAGCATCTGCTTCTTCTTTCATTTGAAAAGAATAACGAAGTAGCATGGCTACAGATGAGATTGTTGCTAATGGATTGGCTTTATTTTGTCCTGCAATGTCAGGGGCAGAACCGTGTATCGGTTCGTAAAGTCCTGGACCGTCTCCACTAATACTTGCAGAAGGCAACATCCCTAAAGAGCCTGTAAGCATCGAAGCTTCGTCACTTAAAATATCACCAAACATGTTTTCCGTAACCACGACATCAAACTGCTTAGGGTTACGAATCAATTGCATTGCGGCATTATCAACGAGCATATGCTCTAGCTCTACATCTGGATACTCTTTACCTATCGCTTCAGCGACTTCACGCCATAGTCTACTAGATTCAAGTACGTTCGCCTTATCTACTGAAGTAACTTTCTTTCGACGTAAGCGAGCTAATTCAAACGCTTGCCTTACAATTCTTTCAATTTCAGATTTTTTATAATAAAGGGTATCAACAACGGTTTCTCCATCCGACTCGAACCGACGCTCGCTAGGCTCTCCAAAATAAAGACCACCAGTTAGTTCACGGACAATCATTAAGTCAACACCTTCAACAACTTCCCTTTTTAACGTCGAAGCATCAATGAGTGCTTTGTAAGCAGTAACAGGACGTAAATTCGCATATAAATTTAAAGCTTTACGAATTCCTAGTAAGCCTTTTTCTGGACGCATGTGCCCTGGTAATGTATCCCATTTCGGACCACCTACCGCACCTAGTAGTACACCATCACTTTTTTTCGAAAGATCGATCGTTTCTTGTGGAAGTGGAGTATTTTCTTCATCTATCGCTACTCCGCCTAATTTTGCATATTGATATACAAATTGATGATTGAAGTTGCTTGCAACGTTATCTAAAACTTTAATCGCTGATTTAATTACCTCAGGGCCAATTCCATCCCCGGGAATTACTGTTATTGTTTTATTCATATCATCGTTCCTTCCTTAGATTACAAATGTACCTTTTCTGAAACTTTTTCTTCTTTTGATTTCTTGTTTAAAATTCGATTAACGGCGTTAATATAAGCTTTTGCAGAAGCCTCTAAAACGTCATGAGCTGTTCCACGTCCACTCTTTTCAACATCTTGAAATCTAATTTTTACATAGACTTCTGCGAGTGCATCTCTACCACCACTTACCGATTGAATTCGATAATCCAGTAATTTAACAGGAGAGGCAAGCATTCGTTCTAACGTATTATAAATGGCTTCTACACTACCAGAGCCAGTGGCTGCCTCTTGTAGTTGCTCCCCGTCTGGTGTGTTCATTGTAATCGTTGCCGTAGGGATATTATTCGTGCCATAATTCACTTGCAATTGTTCAACTTTATAATAAGCTACAGCAGTAGCGACTCTTTCTTCAGTTAAGATGGCGAAAAGATCATCTTCAGAAATTTCTTTCTTTTTGTCGGCTAAATCTTTAAAAGCTACAAAAAGTCGTTTTAGTTCTTCATCATTCACTTTATAGCCAAGCTCTTGAATTTTTTCTTTAAATGCGTGACGACCGGAATGTTTTCCGAGAACCATACGATTTGAAGAAACACCGACAAGCTCTGGAGTAATAATTTCGTACGTTGTTTTTTCTTTTAAGACACCATCTTGGTGAATTCCAGATTCATGAGCAAAAGCATTAGCACCAACGACAGCTTTATTATTAGGAATGACCATCCCTGTTAGTTTACTTACGAGAGAACTTGTTCTTTTAATTTCATTTAATTTAAGCTGTGTCTCTGCATCGTAATAGTCTCCACGAATTTTTAGGGCAACAGCAATTTCTTCTAATGAAGCATTCCCTGCTCGCTCACCGATCCCGTTAATAGTGCATTCTACTTGACCAGCACCATGTTCAATCGCAGATAAAGAGTTAGCAACCGCCATTCCTAAATCATCATGACAGTGGGTTGATAAAATCGCCCGATCAATATTACGAACATTCTCCTTTAAATATGAAAATACATGACCAATCTCATGAGGAGTAATATACCCAACAGTATCCGGAATATTAATCACTGAAGCTCCAGCATCAATAACTTGCTCGATAATTCTCACTAAAAAGTTTAAGTCGGATCTACATGCATCTTCAGCAGACCATTGAATATGAGGGAAATATTTTGCTGCATACTTCACGGATTGTACAGCTGTCTCAATGACTTGATCAGGAGTTTTCTTTAATTTATGTGTCATATGAATAGGAGAAGTAGCGATAAAAACGTGCAACCGAGGTTCAGCACCGCCTTTTAAAGCTTCCCATGTTGTATCAATGTCACTTTGAACGGAACGGGACAACCCAGTGACAGAACAACCTTTGACTGTATCAGAAATCGCTTTTACGGAGCGAAAATCCCCTTGGGAGGAAGCGGGAAAACCCGCTTCAATAATGTCTACTTTTAAACGCTCTAATTGTCTTGCAATCTCAAGCTTCTCTTCAAAGTTTAAATTTACTCCTGCTGACTGCTCGCCATCTCTTAATGTCGTATCAAAGACATTAATTTTTCGCACTTGTGACCACGCCCTTTTGTTTAGCTTTTACGAATGGCATCATTTCACGAAGCTCTCTTCCAACCACTTCAATTGGATGCTGTTTTTCTCTTGCGTTAATTGCATTGTACTCAGGACGGTTGGCTTGATTTTCTAAGATCCATCCTTTTGCAAACTTACCTGTTTGAATATCTGTTAAAATGTCTTTCATTGCTTTTTTCGTTTCGTCTGTTACGACACGTGGTCCTGAAACGAAGTCACCCCATTGTGCTGTATCAGAAATCGAGTAACGCATACCTTCTAATCCACTTTCATACATTAAGTCAACGATTAACTTTAACTCATGTAAACATTCGAAGTAAGCAACCTCTGGCTGATAACCCGCTTCTACTAACGTTTCAAAACCAGCTTTAACTAGTGCTGATGTTCCGCCACAAAGAACCGCTTGCTCACCGAATAGATCTGTTTCTGTTTCTTCTTGGAATGTTGTCTCAAGTACACCTGCACGTGCAGCTCCAATTTGTTTTGCATAAGCAAGAGCAATTTCTTTAGCATTACCAGTAGCATCTTGATAAACTGCGATTAAACCAGGAACTCCAGCGCCTTCAGTATATGTTCTGCGTACTAAATGACCAGGACCTTTTGGTGCAACTAAGAATACATCAACGTCAGCTGGTGGTACGATTTGACTAAAATGAACGTTAAATCCGTGAGCAAATACGAGTGCCTTTCCTGCCGTTAAACTTGGCTCAATTTCCTCTTTATAAATTTTTGGTTGGTACTCATCTGGTAAAAGAACCATAATTACATCTGCTTGCCCTGCTGCTTCACTTACTGATAAAACCGTGTGTCCGTCATTAACTGCTTTATCCCAAGAGCCACCTTGACGTAAACCTACAACAACGTCTACTCCACTTTCTTTTAAATTTAACGCATGTGCATGACCTTGTGATCCGTAACCGATAATTGCTACCTTTTTCCCTTGTAATACTGCCTCATTAACATCACCGTTATAATATACTTTTGCCATTTTAAAACATCTCCTCTAATTTTTAATTTAATTTATAATTTACAAGTTAGAATTGGTTCAACTTTCTCTTTAAGAGCAATTCTTTTTGTGATTATTTCACAAATCCAATCCAAAACTCAAAACTCAAAACTTAAGCTCTATTAGTTGATTAACACAACTCTTTCATCAGAATTTGTCGCTTTATGACCACGTTTCACTGCTGTAATACCAGTACGTGCTAACTCTTTAATTCCATAAGGATGAAGTAAATCAATTAACGCTTCGACTTTTTGTTGATCACCCGTTACTTGTACGGTAATACTTTCTTTACCGACATCAATGATCGTCGCCCTAAAAGGATTAATCACTGCAGCTATCTCAGCTCGTTGCTGTGGACAGCTAAACACTTTAATGAGTACTAATTCTCTCGACATAATCGATTCATCGGTAATGTCAGAAACTTTCAAAACATCAATTTGTTTATTTAATTGTTTGATTACTTGCTCTACACTTCTTTGATTATCAACGACTACAACGAAAGTCATTCGCGAAATCGTTGGGTTTTCTGTATGCCCAACAGTAATACTTTCAATGTTGTAATTCCTTCTCGCCAACATTCCTGTCACTCGATTTAAAACACCGGAAATATTATTTACTGTCGCTGTAATAACTCGTTTCATTCTGGTTTCACCCCAATCATTTCATGTAATCCTTTGCCTGGAGCTACCATCGGATAAACATTTTCCTTATCGGCAACTCTAAAATCTATTAATACTGGACCGTCATGAGCTAGCATTGTATCTACAGCACTATCTAATTGCGCCACATCGTCAACTCTGATCCCTTTAATATCATAAGCTTCAGCAAGTTTTACAAAATCAGGTTGGACAGGAAATAATGAATTGGAATATCGTTCTTCAAAGAACAACTGTTGCCATTGACGAACCATTCCTAGTGAAGCATTGTTTACGATCACTAGCTTTATTGGTAACTTCATTTCTTGAACTAGTGATAACTCTTGTAATGTCATTTGAAAACCTGCATCTCCCATAAATGCGATAACAGGTGTCTTTGGTTCTGCTAGCTGTGCACCAATTGCTGCTGGAAATCCGAAGCCCATCGTCCCTAAGCCCCCAGATGTAACAAAACGGTTTGGTTTTTTAAATTTAAAAAATTGCGCCGTCCACATTTGATGTTGCCCTACGTCAGTCGTAACGATGGCTTCACCGTTTGTTTTTTCGTAAATACGTTCGACTAACTGTTGAGGTTTAATCACATCAGGCTCTTCTTTATACCAAAGAGGATATTCTTGTTTAAGCTGCTTTAAATCTTCATTCCATAGTGAATTTTGCCCTTTAACACCGTTTTGTTTAATCAACTCTTTTAATGCTTCCATTGCATCAGAAACAATTGGTATTTGCGTTTCGATATTTTTACCAATTTCAGCAGGATCAATATCGATGTGGGCAACTTTAGCATTTGGTGCAAACTTTTCAAGATTTCCTGTAACTCGATCATCAAAACGACTTCCGATACTTATAAGCAAATCACTCTCATAAATCGCCATATTCGCAGCATAAGTTCCGTGCATCCCAGCCATTCCTAAAAATAATTCATGATCTCCTGGAAAAGCTCCTAACCCTAACAGCGTGCTAGCAATTGGAATTTGTTGTTGCTCCGCGTACTCAATAAGTTCTTCAGATCCTCCGGCATGCAAGACGCCTGCGCCAGCAAGTATGACTGGCTTTTTCGCACTACTTACTGCTTCGACAAGCTTTCTAATTTGTAACTTATTTGGCATAATTGTCGGTTGATATCCTGGCAAATGCACTTCTTTACTATAGTCAAATATTCCCGTTTCTAGAGAAACATCTTTCGGTAAATCAATGAGTACTGGCCCCGGTCTTCCCGTTGTCGCAATATGAAATGCTTCTTTTATAATTCGTGGTAAGTCGTTCACATCTCGCACTTGATAATTGTGTTTTGTAATAGGCATCGTAATCCCCATAACATCTGACTCTTGAAATGCGTCAGTTCCAATTACTGAAGTTGCAACTTGGCCGCTAAAAACAACTAACGGTAGCGAATCCATCATTGCATCGGCAATTCCGGTAACTACATTTGTCGCTCCTGGACCACTTGTTACAACAACGACTCCTGGTTTTTTCGAAACTCTAGCGTAACCTTCAGCGGCGTGAATAGCACCTTGTTCATGTCGCGCTAAAATGTGGCGAATTCCATCTTGATAAATTTCATCAAACGTTGGTAAAATCGCTCCTCCAGGGTACCCGAAAATTACCTCCACCTCTTCTTGCTTTAAAGCTTCAATTAACATTGTCGAACCTTTCATCATTTGTTTTTCAGTAGATACAGCAGTTTGCTTCTTTCTCAACTTGGTACTCATTTATTATCCCCCCAACAAGTTGGATTTTATAATACAGCCCATGGCTGTTAGTGACACGTCTCACAACAAAAAATTTTCTTTATTTTTTATAGCAATACGATCTTCTTACACTTTAGTTCATTAACAGACAAACCCTTGACCGAATGAAAGTAACTAAATAAAAAAACCTTCTCACCCCCATCAATAAGCACAAAAACGCTTTAAGTAAGGGGTGAAAAGATTCTTTTCACGGTACCACCCTTGTTCATGGTCACTTTTACAAATAACCACCTCAGGAACGAATGAATCGCTCTTTTTGATAACGAGTGACGGTATCACTCGACCAAACCTACTTGGAAAATATCTTTTCGGATTGGCACTCAGAGGTGAGTTCGAATTAAGGGGTAACACCACTTCTCAGCAACTAGTGGCTCTCTGAAGATACCGATCCTTAAAACTACTTTTCCTCTTCAACGTTTTAATATGAATATAAATACTAGTCCTTAAATTTTCATTACCCCACCAGTGTTTGCGGAAGTAACAAGTTTGGCGTAACGAGCAAGATAGCCTTTTTTCACCTTTGGCTCGGGCACAACAAATGATTTGTGGCGAGTCTTAAGTTCTTCATCTGAAATATCTAAATGAATGGTGCGATTTGGTAAATCAATAATAATTCGATCACCATCTTCTACTAATGCAATAGGTCCACCTTCTGCTGCTTCAGGAGAAATATGACCAATCGAAATTCCTCTTGAGGCCCCTGAAAATCTTCCATCCGTAATTAATGCTACATCCTTGCCAAGCCCTCTGCCCATAATGGAAGATGTAGGAGCTAACATTTCTGGCATTCCCGGGCCACCTTTTGGTCCTTCATAACGAATGACAACCACATGACCTGCTTTTACAGTTCCATTTTCAATTCCTGCCAAAGCTTCGTCTTGGGAGTTAAAAACGATCGCTTTCCCATCAAACGTGTCAATACTTGGATCGACTCCACCTACTTTAATGACACCACCATCAGGGGCAATATTTCCGAATAAAATCGATAATCCTCCGACAGAACTATATGGATTTTCTTTACGACGTATAACTTCCTCATTGGTAATTTCTGCATCTTTTACATTTTCATACAATGTTTTCCCTGTAATTGTGATTCTATTTGGATGAATGGCGCCTTCTATTGAACAAAGTTCTTTAATAATGGCACTAACCCCACCGGCATTGTGAACATCTTGCATCGAATAGTCGGAAGCAGGACTAATTTTTGATAAATACGGCACTCTTTTTGCCACTTCATTTATTCTTTCTAAGTCATATTCAATTTCCGCTTCATTTGCAATCGCTAACGTGTGTAAAACTGTATTTGTTGAGCCACCCATCGCCATATCTAAAGCGAAAGCATCATCAATTGCTTCTTTTGTAACGATATCTCTTGGACGAATATCTTTTTCTATTAAATTCATTAAATGCTGCGCTGCATCTTTAATTAATTTTTTACGATCTTCAGATGTTGCCACTATCGTTCCATTCCCAGGAGGCGTCAAACCTACCATTTCCATTAAACAGTTCATCGAGTTTGCTGTAAACATCCCGGAACAAGACCCACATGTTGGACACGCAGATGATTCTATTTCTAGTAGTTCTTCTCGTGACATTTTTCCAGATTGGAAGGCACCAACACCTTCGAAAACTGACGCTAATGATAAACTTTTACCATCTTTCGTACGTCCAGCCTCCATCGGTCCTCCCGTTACAAATACTGACGGGACATTCGTGCGAACTGACGCCATCAACATTCCAGGGGTAATTTTGTCACAGTTGGGAATGTAAAACACTCCATCAAACCAATGGGCATTTATAACTGTTTCTGCTGAGTCACAAATTAGCTCACGTGATGGTAATGAATAACGCATTCCTATATGTCCCATCGCGATCCCGTCATCGACACCAATCGTATTAAATTCAAATGGAACGCCACCAGCTTCTCTTATCGCCTCTTTAACGACTTCTGCAAATTTATTTAAATGAACGTGCCCTGGAATAATATCGATATATGAGTTACAAACACCGATAAAGGGTTTGTTCATATCTTCTTCTTTAACACCTGTTGCTCTTAGCAGACTTCGATGTGGTGCTCTATCTACGCCCTTCTTTATCATATCGCTCCGCATTATATCTACATCCCTTTATATTTATTCTTAACCTACTTGAGTTTGTTCATCTCTAGTGTAAACTTTAACACCATCTTTTATCACGTGTTCTCGAAACTGTTTCAATAAATCGTTTGTTACCTTACCAGGTACTCCGTCACCAATGACTCTTCCGTCAACTTTTACAACCGCGATTACTTCTGCAGCCGTCCCTGTTAAAAACACTTCATCAGCAACATATACATCATGCCTAGTAAATGGCTCTTCTTTCATAATATAACCCAAATTCTCAGCAATTTCCATAATAGCTGCTCGTGTAATACCTTCAAGAGCCCCAATATAACCTGGAGGGGTTCTTAAAACATTGCCATTGACAATAAATACGTTATCCGCTGAACCTTCCGCTACATATCCTTCACTATTTAACATTAGTGCCTCACTAACACCCGCTAAACTAGCTTCTAATTTTACTAATATATTATTTAAGTAGTTCAATGATTTTACCTTTGGACTTAGCACATCTGGACGATTACGTCTTGTAGCTACAGTAACAATCTCTAGTCCAGATTTATATAGTTCCTTAGGAAAAAGTGTGAGCTCCTCCGCAATGACGATAATTTGCGGTTTGCGGCACGATTTCGGATCAAGTCCTAAGTTACCGACACCACGAGATACAACAAGACGAATATAAGCGTTAGTAAGTTGATTTTTCTTTAGCGTCTCAATAATAATCTCAGTCATTTCGACTTTGGAATGAGGTATGTTTAGTAAAATTGCTTTTGCTGAATTATATAAACGGTCTAAGTGCTCATCTAAGCGATATACATTCCCATCGTAGACACGAATACCTTCAAACACCCCATCGCCATATAAAAAACCGTGATCATAAACTGAGATTTTCGCTTCTTCTTTTTTTACAAATTGTTCATTTAAGTAAATCCACTGCTCGCTCACTTTTTCACTCCTCCCTATTTTTAATTTGCGAAACTATTTAAAGATAGTGTTAATAATTTTAATCCTTTGAAAATTTTCAGAAAACAATAGCCTCAAAAGCATGTTTACGAAAGTTGCTTTTTAAAATTATAAACTTTATATTTATTTGAATTTTTAGATATTTATAAATATAAAACTGAAATAATTTCCATTCACAATTATTGTAAGTTTATCTAACAAAAATAGTGGCTGTTCATTCACTAGTTTTTGTATTTGAGGATTATAATACGCCCTTTTACCTCAGGGGTCAACCACTTTTTCTAAAATAATTAGACAATTTCGAACAATCCCTTTTTTTGAATACGCTTACAACATTGTTACTATTGCGTTTGCATGTTTTTTTAAGATTAAAAGTTTTTTTAATTCACAAAAAGTTACTTACTGCTAGGATAATTTTTTCAATTCATGTCAATGATGATATTGGTGATGGAGATGAACTTTATATTATTAGAATACTTTTTTCTTCCAATTGTACTTTTAACATTGTTCTATGTAGGGGCTAAACAAAATAATTCAAATGGGATTATTGCTGTAAGGAATTTGCGGCATCTTTGTAAGTCTGAAATTGACAAGAGGATTTATGACGAATTGCACAAGCGAGGGGTTTACGCTAGTCCTTCAGTTAAATACGGTTACTCGACAATCCCTATTGCACTTGAACCATACAAAATTGCTATTTTTACCTATCCACAAAGTAAAATGGCACTCCTGAAACGACTAAACCTCAAGCACCACGAGTTATATTTACGTAGTTTCGGTTGGAAAGTACTAAAAGTTCCTCAAGAAACGTTCCAAAAAGATGTTGACGCTGCTTTAAAACAAGTATTCATTCAAGTAAAAATAAACAATGTATAACAAAAAAAGAAGGTCCCTTGAGTACAAGACTATATTAAACTACATCTCACTAAAACGCTTTCACTTTCCTTAAATCGCAAAAAAGCTTAAGCCAATTGGCTTAAGCTTTTAATTATGTATAAATGGCGTCCCAGGAGAGATTCGAACTCCCGACCCTGGCATTAGAAGTGCCATGCTCTATCCAGCTGAGCTACTAGGACATGTAATTAGAGAGCGGGTGATGAGAATCGAACTCACGACCAGAGCTTGGAAGGCTCTTGTTTTACCACTAAACTACACCCGCATATGAAATATTTTTTAAAATTTGTATCGACCAACACCACAAGGGCCTTATCATGTCTCTTCCTCTACTAGCTTCTCAAAGAAGTCTATCCGTCGAGACAACTCGTAGCCTTTTCACAGTTGTAATGCTCGTGGCTCTTGTTTTACCACTAAACTACACCCGCATATAGACAATTCATTTTGTTAGTGACAAAATATAGTATATAACATCTAT
>SKSA01000293.1 GCA_007118195.1 Anaerobacillus sp.
GAAAGTGGATGACGGAATGCTTGTTGCTCTGCTTTTTCTGTTACTTGCTCTACTTTCTTTGTTTCTTGTTGTTTAACATTCTCCACCTTTTTTGCTCTTTTCTTTTTCATGACTAAATATGCTCCTTACTAAAAACAGAATTGTTTTTTTATTCGCAATACCGTATAAACGAGAACCTATATTAACGTATGTTAATCAAATCTGTTCGTGTAGGCCGATAACTATTTTTTCGAAATTGTCCCTAAACGCTAACTATTCCAATCCCGAATAGTTTTTTATTAACTTCACATAATCTTTTTCTGTTCCAATATCATAGCGATCTCCTATCATATGAACACCATAACACCTTTTCTCACTCAATAATTTTTTTATGGCGTCTGTTAATTGAATTTCTCCCCCAGCTCCTCTTCTTACACTCTCTAAACATTCGAAAATTTCAGGCTCCAAAATGTACCGGCCACAAACAGCTAAGTTAGATGGTGGCGAAATTTTTGGTTTTTCTACAATATCGACGATTTCATAATATCGTTCTGCTAATTTTTTTTCTTTTATGACTCCGTAGTTCATTAATAGTTCATATTTCACTTTTTCAAGAGCAATGACAGGTGATTTATAATTATAATAAGCATTAATTAATTGTGATAAGGCTACTTCTTTTGGGCAAATGAAAATATCGTCTGGCAAAAGTACTGCAAAAGGTTGATCGCCAACAAACTGTTTTCCTAGTTTAATTGCATCCCCTAACCCCTCTGCATAAGGTTGTCGCACGTATTGAATATGAATATTCGGAAAGAGTACTTTTTCAATCAAATGTTCTTTTTTAGTTTTCTCTAAAAAAGATTCTAATTCTAGAGAACGATCAAAATAATCTAATATCATATTTTTATTTCGGGAAACCACGATTAATATCTCTTCAATACCTGACATCACAGCTTCTTCTACAATATAATGAATCGCAGGTTTTCCTGCGATTGGAAACATTTCTTTAGGAATGACTTTTGTTACTGGCAAGCTACGTGTGCCGTAACCCGCAGCAGGAATGATTGCTTTTTTTACTTCCTTCACATTTAAAACCTTCTCTCCACTTCGATTCATTTCTATATATTTATTCTTAAATTTCGCGATTGTAAGTTGTCCCACACAATAGAACATAGAAATAGGATAATACCCATTTTCTAGGCGCTGTGTCACGGTTTTATTTATTGATAATACGATATATCAGCCCTATTTTTATCTAAAAAATGCTGCAATTGATCTACAACTGAGAAAGGGGACTAAAATATGAGAGTATGTGTTATTGGTGCTGGTTATGTAGGCTTAACGACAGGAACTGTACTCGCTGAATTCGGTCATGAAGTTTATTGTATTGATCGTGATGAAGCGAAAATCAACTTACTTAACCGAGGTGCAATTCCTATTTATGAACCTGGCTTAACCGAAATGGTCATGCGTAATAAAAAACAAAAAAAACTTTATTTTACGACTAATACCATTGAAGCTGTTAATAAGTGTCCAATTATTTTAATTGCAGTTGGTACACCGCCATGTACTGACGGGAGTCCGAATTTAACTTATTTAGAAAATGTTATCGACGAAATATCGAAGTATATTTCAAGCCATAAAACAATCATTATTAAAAGTACTGTTCCCCCCGGAACAAATGAGTGGGTTGATGAAGCACTTCATAAAAAAGGATTAAAACGAAACTTGTATGATATCGTTTCTAATCCTGAATTTTTACGAGAAGGTTCGGCTGTATCTGATATGCTTCATCCAGATAAAATTGTTGTGGGTGTAAAGCGACCTGAAGTAATAAAGACAATGCAATTACTTTATCAAAATATTAATGCTCCATTTATCTTCACAACTTTAAACGGCGCAGAAATGATTAAATATGCTTCAAATGCATTTTTAGCAACCAAAATATCCTTTATGAATGAAATTGCACGTATTTGTGATGCTTACAATGTTGACATTAAAGACGTCGCTTTAGGTCTTAGTACAGATCCAAGGATAGGTTCACTTTTCTTAAACTCAGGTTTAGGATTTGGTGGCTCTTGCTTTCCTAAAGATTTACAAGCTCTTGAACATGCAGCTAAGCAAAAAAACATTATTCCAGAAATATTAATAGCAGTACAAAATGTTAACACAACTCAAATAAATTTATATATTGATAAATTACTTCAAGAGTTTCCAAGCTTAAAGAATAAAAAAATAACCGTCTGGGGTCTATCTTTTAAGCCAAATACCGACGACACGAGATATTCTAAAGCGCTCAGCTTAATCGAGCACTTAAAAACTAGTGGCGCCGATATCCATGCTTATGATCCAATTGTTACATTAAACTCCTCACCACCTATATGCCATAAAGACATATATGAATCTATTGAGAACACTGATGCGCTAATTATTGCTACAGAATGGGATCAGTTTAGTAAAGTTGACTGGAAAAAAGTTAGTGAGTTAATGAGAGGTAATATTGTCATTGATGGAAGAAACTTTATTGAACCATATCTATTAAAAAGAAATAATCTCAAGTATATTGGGGTGGCTCGCCCATGAATATTTTAGTCACAGGAGCCGCTGGATTTATTGGTTCACATTTATGTGAACGATTATTACTCGACGAAAATAATATTGTATTCGGCATCGATGGATTAATCGATCTAACTTTAGTCCAATTTAAACAACGAAACTTAACATCTTTAATAAATCATCCACGTTTTTCATTTAAAAATGAAAATTTGCTTACGAATAATTTAGAACAAACAATTTCTAATATCGATGTCATTTATCATTTAGCTGCAATACCAGGAGTCCGTTCAAGTTGGGGGAGCGATTTCAATTCGTATGTCATTAATAATATTCAAGTTACTCAACGATTACTTGAGGCTTGCCGTAATAAGCCAATAAAAAAGTTTATATATATATCTACATCCTCTGTTTATGGTGAGAAGATTGGAAAAGTAGCTGAAGGTAGTTTGACTACCCCTCTTTCTCCGTATGGGGTTACAAAGCTGACCGGGGAATATTTATGTAAAGTTTATGAAAAGAATTTCAACGTCCCTATTATTATCCTTCGTTATTTTACTATATACGGCCCAAGGCAACGTAGCGACATGGCTTTTCACCGCTTTATTAAACAAGTGCTACTAAATAAACCCCTAACCATCTTTGGCACCGGTAAGCAAACTCGTGATTTTACGTATATTTCTGATTGTGTTGAAGCGACGTCAAACATTTTGTATAAAGATCATCTCATTGGCGAAACGATTAATATCGGTGGCAAAGAACGTGCCTCAATTTTAGAAGTGATAGCCATTATTGAGGAAATTGTAGGAACGAAAGTGAAATTACAATTTATCGAAAAGCCTCATGGTGAACCGCTGCATACTTGGGCTGATATTTCAAAAGCTGAGAGACTATTGCAATACCAACCTATTGTTCATCTAAAGCAAGGGATAAAACATGAATTCGATGATTTAAAAAAAATATATATGGGGGGAGGATAATGAAGATAGCATTTATTTGTACTGAGAGTCTTCCTTCACCCGCTATTAGAGGCGGTGCCATTCAAATGATGATTGATGGCGTGTCTTCATTTCTTAAAGAAAATTATCAATTGACGATATTTTCAATAACAGATCACGATCTACCAAATCACGAAATGAAAGATACTATTGAGTACATTCGTTTGCCTGTAAATAACTATGCGAATAGAATTGCCGAAAAGCTTGTCCATCAAAAATATGATATTATTCATGTATTTAATCGTCCGAAGAATATCCCTTTATATAAAGATGCTACTCCTGATAGTAAATTTATATTAGGGTTACACAATGATGTTATGTCTGATCAAAAAATATCGTATCACTTAGGTGAAGAATTCATTGATACTGTCGATCATATTGTAACAATTAGTAACTATATTAAAGAAGCGACTGTTTCTCGATTTCCGAGAGCAAGTTCAAAAACATCCGTCGTCTATTCTGGTGTTAATTTAGAAGAATATCCACCTATATGGTCACCAAAAGGAATCGAAGTTCGAAATATTTATCGAAAAAGACTTGGTTTAAATGACAAAAAAGTAATTTTATTTTCTGGACGACTTACCAAAAGTAAAGGTCCCCATTTACTGATAAAAGCAATGAAACTCATCCGGATTATCCACCCTCAAACAGTCCTTGTTATTGCAGGTGGGAAATGGTTTAGTAATGATACAGTAAATGACTATGTAAGTTATTTATATCGTCTAAGTGAACCTATCAAAAAAAACATTTTATTTACAAAGTTTATCCCTGCTGATGAAATTCCAAACTATTATTTAATGAGTGACATTTTTGTATGTTCTTCACAATGGCAAGAACCACTGGCGAGGGTACATTACGAAGCAATGGCAGCTGGAGTTCCAGTGATCACTACAAACCGGGGAGGGAATGCTGAAGTCATTACCCATAAGTTTAATGGGTACATTATTGAGGACTATCATAAAATCATGTCCTATGTTAAAGCGATTCACTACA
>SKSA01000137.1 GCA_007118195.1 Anaerobacillus sp.
ATCAAACGCAAACAAAAGGATGACTTTCCGAAGTTGATGGCAACTCATAATAAATGAGAAGTTCAACCTCTTCAAGTCATCCTTTTTGTTTTAAATTTAGTTTTTGTACTCTCTAATGCTAGAAAAAAAACTACTATGTTTTACAATGCAAACTAATATTAAAATACCATTGCTGCGATCCAACCAAAGATGATGAGTGGTATGTTAAAGTGAACAAAAGTCGGAACACACGTATCCCAAATATGATTATGTTGTCCATCCGCATTTAAACCGGCCGTTGGACCTAACGTACTATCAGACGCTGGAGAGCCCGCGTCACCTAAAGCACCTGCTGTGCCGATCAGGGCTATGGTTGCAATCGGACTTAAACCAACTGCAAGCGAAAGTGGTACAAATAACGTTGCAATAATCGGGATCGTCGAAAACGATGAACCAATCCCCATCGTAATAAATAAACCAACGAGGAGCATCAATAGCGCTGCGATCGCTTGATTACCACCGATAATGTTTACTGATTGCTCTACAAGTAAATCGACGTGGCCCGTTTCACGAATAACTGCAGCAAACCCCGAAGCAGTAATCATTACAAAGCCGATAAACGCCATCATTTTCATACCATCAGTTAAATAGTCTTCTGTTTTCTTTATATTTATTTTTCCGCTAAATAACAAAATCACAATACCAACGAGTGCACTTAAAATCATTGATTTTGTTTCAAGTTGCACGACTAGCGCCGCTACAATAGCAATTAAAGATACGATAATCGCGAGACGAGAAACAGGCTCTTCAGTTGCTGCCACTTCGTTCTCTAATTGGACTTTCTCATAAGAGCGCTCTTTTTTGTAAGTGAAAAATACTGCAATAATCAATCCGACAAGCATACCTAGTGTAGGTAATAACATCGCTGTTGGAATATCTGCCATATTAATGACTAAACCACTTTCCTCCATATTCATACGAATAATATCATGGAAAATTAAGCCAAACCCAGCAGGAAGTAAAATGTAAGGAGCTTTTAAACCAAACGTAATTACTGTTGCTATCGCACGTCGATCGACCTTTAATTCGTTTAAAACTTGTAATAGTGGCGGAATTAAAATCGGAATAAAGGCGATGTGGATCGGAATAACGTTTTGAGAAAAAGAAGAAATGATTAAAATAATAAGAATAAGTAATACTTTCGAAAGACTCTTCTTTCTACTTTCTCCTTCTTTTCCGACCATTTTTACTGCAAAATCTACTACCACTTTCGGTAATCCTGTTCTAGAAATCATTACAGCAAAACCACCCAGTAGCGCATAGCTCAATGCGACTGTTGCTTTACCACCTAAGCCACCTGTAAAAATCTCGATCGTTTCTAGTATTGAAAAACCAGCTACTAAACCCCCAGCCAATGCGCCTAAAAGTAAGGCAATTACAACATGAACTCTAAATAAACTTAATGCTAGCATTACTAAAACTGCTATAATGACCGCATTCATATTTCTCTCTCCTTTATGTTTTTATTTCTTTTTACTTTACTCTGATAAATTGATAAAGTATTAAATCATTAAAAACTTTAACACTTAATCTAGTAATCTGTCAAGAGCTTAATGATATGTTTATGATTCTAAAAATAAAAACTTGACCTAAAGGAAAGCTGCGATCTCACAGAACATAACCGAAATTGTCCAGCGAACTCGTTTCAGCAAGCTGAAACATCGAGAAATCAGATGGAGTCTCGACTCCACCTGATTAAAAGTTCCCACCTACGCTACGCGTTGAGGTGGGGGGGGCTATAACCCTTAAACCATTTAAGGATCAAATATACGTGCTGTCCAATCGTCTATTCTTAATTCATTTTTTATTTTCGGATTTCAATTATAAGAAGGCATACCAAAAAAATCCTAGCAAGGCACTAAATGCCTAGCTAGGATTCACAACCATATAATTATTAATTTTGCGCTGCTTCGATTTCCTCGATTAGCATATTGAGAATAAATTCAGCGTCTGCACCGTTTTCGTCAATAAAGAAGTCGCGCACAGGTATTGCTAATTCTCTAAATGCTTCTCTTTCTTCAGCAGTTAGTTCATATACTTCTGTCGGATAAGTGTCATTATCAATGATTGAATCTAGTAACTCTTCGTTCATGCGCTCTTGCATCTCGTATGCAACTGGACGCATTTCCTCAACTGTTTCTAAAATCATATCTTGAATATCCGTCGGTAATCCGTTAAAGAAATCTGTGTTTACCGTTGTCATCGCAACGTAAATGTTGTGTTCAGAAATCGTCATATGATCTTGAACTTCATGGAACTTCGCATCTTCAATAAAGAAGATTGGATTTTCCTGACCTTGAACAACACCTTGCTGTAAACTTGTGTAAAGCTCACCCCAACTTAATTCTTGTGGATTAGCTCCATATGCACGATACGATTCTAAAATTAACGGTGACGTTTGTGTTCTCATTAAAAATCCATCAAAATCTGCTGGTGTACGAAGTGGGCGATCCCCAGTCCATTGCATCGCACCTTCTGTCCAATAAGCTAATGGCGAAATATTAAACGCTTCATATTTTTCAGTTAGATGAACATTTAACGCTTCACTCTCATCTAAAATTTGTTGGTTTAGTTCCATATCATCTGTAAATAAGAAGTGAAGTGCGAATAGTTGACCTTCACTTACCATTGTTCCAGTAAAACCTGGTGAAACGATGGCAAACTCGACGCCACCACTTTGTAATAGTTCAACTTGGTTTACTTCGCTTCCAAGACCACCAAACTCATAAACATCCATCGTAATTCGTCCATCAGACTTTTCTTTTAAACGGTTGGCAAATTCAGCGGCATACTCATATTGAACTTGACCTTGGAATTCTTCGGTCACAAACTTCCAATGGTACGTTTCATCACCTGACGCTCCATTTTCGTTTCCTTCTGTTTGTGTTTCCTCGCTGCCACATGCTACTAAAATGATACTAAACACCATCATAAGCACTAGCATTAACATTCCTTTTTTGTTAAAAAACATCAAATACCCCCATAATATATTTTTTTATTTACACTAGTATTGGAATACACTAGGTAATAACGTTCATAAAAGCGCCAGCTTGCGCCAAGTTGCTTGCCCCTCGCACTATCGTCCCCTAAATTACCTAAGCGGGCAATTATAGTGAAATGTGCTGCATTTCCTCCATTTGAGTTAAGGGACATTTACATTATATATCTATAAAATAATGAAATTTCCTCAAACATAATCACCAATATCGCAACAATCACTAACATGACGATATACGGCGGTGTGCCACGGATAACATCTAAGTATGAGCGCTCAAAGACAGCACTAGCTGTAAAAATATCTACTCCAAACGGTGGCGTCGCAGAACCTAATGCAGCCTGGAATGTAATCACGACTCCTAGATGAACAGGGTCGACTCCTGCTGCCATCGCAACCGGATAAAAGATTGGTGTTAAAATTAAAATGACGACAATTGGGTCGACAAACATACAACCAATAAAGAAGAAGATCGCTACCATAAATAACACAAACAATGCACTCGGCTCAGCCGGAAACATTTCTGTAATTAATTGCGGGATTCTCGCATAAGAGATTACCCATGAAAACGCTTGGCCACCCGCAACTAAAACAAATACGGCTGACGTTACTAAACCTGTTGATAATGCGATTTTCGGTACTTCTGTTATTTTTATCGAACGGAAAATTATTACTTCTAATATTAATGCGTATAATACCGAAATCCCTGCAGCTTCTGTCGGTGTAAAAACCCCTGAGTAAATACCACCAACGATAATAATTGGAAAGCCTAGTGGTAATAGTGCTTTTCTCGTAAAAACAAGACGCTCGCGCCACGTTGCTTTTTCTGCTAAAGGGATATTCTTTCTCCTAGCGTAAAAATAACTATATACTGCAAAAAATAAAAAGATTAAAATTCCAGGTCCAATTCCTGCGATAAATAATTCCCCTGGTGACGTTCCAGAAACGACCGCATAGATAATCATTCCGATACTAGGCGGGATTAACAATGCAATGTCACTCGAATTAATAATTAATGCAATTGCACTTGAATCTTTGTAACCTACTGATAATAAGCGCTGTCGCATCGGTTTACCAATCGCGACAACCGTCGCTTGTGTGGAACCGGAAATCGAACCAAAAAGCGTACAAGCCGCCGCTGTTGTAATCGCATAACCACCACGAACATGGCCGATAAAACCTCCAATAAAATCTAGTAGCCGTTGCGATGTTTTTCCCGTAGACATAATATCTGCTGCGAAGATAAACAGCGGAACCGCTAATAGAACGTAACCACTTATCCCTTCTATCATTTGCTGGATCATAAACCAAACATCAAGGTTAGGGTAGTAAATTAATAAAACAATTAATGGAGCGACAATTAATGGGATCATCATCGGAAACCCAAGTAATAGTAAAACTGCCATAATAATTAATAGTGTTGCTACCATATGTTTGTTCCTCTCTATTTAAAATACGAGCTTTCCATTTTAACTCA
>SKSA01000102.1 GCA_007118195.1 Anaerobacillus sp.
ATTTTTACAGAGCACTATTGAAAGATTACTTGGATCATCCACGTACGATCGTTTTATCGAGTCATCTTTTAAGTGAAATTGATGAACTTTTAGAAGATGTTTTATTAATTAAAAATGGTGAAAAACGCCTCCATATGTCTGTAGAGGAGTTAAAGCAATTGGCGATTGGATTAAGTAGTAAAGCCGATAAGATCGGAGAATTGATTCGGGGAAAAGACGTCCTTTATCGAAAAACAGTCGGTGTCGATAGTATTTACGTAGTTGTTGAAAATGACTTTAGTGAAGCGGAGATTCAAAAGATGAATGCAAACGGGATAGAATTATCTCCTGTATCGTCAGAAGATATATGTGTCTATTTAACAAACACAACAAAAGGAGGGATCGATGATGTTTTTACAAGAAGCTAATGTTATATCTGTCGTCCAAAAGCAATACTTCTTTAAGTTAAAAGCAAATTACGGTGTATTCACTTCCCTACTTATGACACAGTTATTTGCCATACTTTTCTCGGCATTCATGGGGACTGGACAGAGCGGCACAAGTATATTTAATGTATCGTTAAATATTAACTATTACACGGGAAATATGATCATCATTTTTACAATGATTTGGGCATTTACCAGTGGGATTACGTTAAATTCGAAAGCTTCTAAAGATGGGGACTTCGCGTTTGTCTCTAATCGATTGACCAGCAACTTATCAAATATCGCTTTTTTAATGACAGCGACCGCCGTTGCGGGACTCGCAGCGATGTTTGCGGGCTCGTTATTAAAAGTCATTGTATATTATTACTTTCCTGTCGAAAACCTTGCCGGTAGTGCGTTTGTTCCATTCTCCGAGTTAGTGCTTGGTGTGGTTGTAAGCATCCTTTATGTGTCACTCTTTGGAGCTTTAGGCTATTTAGTCGGGGCGCTTATCCAGATGAGTAAGCTTTTTGTATTTTTATTACCACTAGTTTTTATCGGTTTATTATTTATCGAAGGACGGATGCAAGGTGATGGACCATTAGGGCAGCTTGTTCAATTTTTTGCACTAGAAACGTCACCGTTTTTGTTTCTTGTGAAAGCAATGGCTGTAATTGCTCTTCTTTTTTTGTTTGCAATAATTACAGATAAAATGGAGGTGCGAAAATAAATGGAGTTCGTAGGTTTAATTCTCATTCAACTTATTTTTATTTTGGCTATCATTTTTGTTGTCTCTTCAATCATAAAGAAGGTTTCACAAAAAGCAGCCTCCTTCAATGCAACGACAATCAAGTGGATTTTTATAGGTTATATTACGATTTTAGTAGCTGCGACCATTTTTCTTTTTGTCGTTCCAATAGGTGAAGTGAAGAAAAACGTCAGTATTAATGAAGCAAGACAAATCGAACAGGACTTTTACAATGCAACACAAGAAGGGGATTTTGAAAAAATGGACGGTATACTGACTATAGGTGAATGGACCTTTTCATTTGAGGAACCCGTACTTCACTTAAATTTAAATCAAGGGGATCAATCTTCGATGCGAATATGGGTAAAACATAAAGATACAAACGATGGAAATGTCGATATTGTCCACTACTCAACGCCTTACTTTACAATGGGTGTCGATGTAACCCATGTAGTGCGCTCCCCACAGTTAGAAATGAAAAATGGGACGTTAGAAATTGGGAGTACTTGGGGAGAACCAGTAAGGATGGCGAAGTTCCACAAAGAGTTCACAATCACTCAATTTACGGGTGAGGGAATGTTTTACGATGGTCATCTTAGTAGAGTCGGCACTAATGCTCTTTATATTAAAGTGCCAGCAAATGTTGAGATTAGCGCTGCAGATTATGTTCGTATTGAGTATGTAAGACCTTAAAAACTTAATTGGTGAAGTTTTCTACGATGATAAAATATGGTGTCAATCGGGCTAGAATGTATTGTACGACTTTTCAATGCGAAGAGTCGTTATTTCTTGTTAAACAATGTGATCTTAACAAAAGAACGAGAGGCCCCTCGGCAATTTGAGTTTTCACAGCATGACCAACAGAATTTTAAATTTATAGAAAAGTTAGACAAATCAGTTTACGTAGTGCCTATCCACCGTTTAAAATAGATAGTGATAAGTTCTACTAGTATTTTGTTATCCCAATTTTAGACATCTAACATATATTGTTCACTTTCTAATACTTTAAGCACCTTTTTGATGATGAAAAACTTATGATTTTTTCGTTAAGTACGAGTATAGACTAAGTTTTTCTAAACAAGGAAGTAGGAGATCATATATGGAGACAGAAATAATCTTGAACCTCATTAAAGAGCTAGGTTATTTAGGGATTTTCCTATGGCTTTGGCTTGGGATGTTTGGTGTTCCTCTCCCTAATGAAGTCATTGTAACAACGGTCGGCTATTTATCAACGACTCCATATTTGCAAGTAGAGAAAGTATTTGTTTCAGGGTATTTAGGCATAGTAGCAAGTTTATCTACAAGCTATTTGTTAGGAAGGTTACTAGGTGGAAAGTTGGTACGCTACTTAGCGAAAAAAAGTGGTACAAAGTCATCCATTCGTAAAGCACTTCACCTCATCAAAAAATACCACGTTTACTCATTAATTATTAGCTATTTCATTCCAGGTGTGCGAAACTTCGTCCCATTTCTGTATGGAATGATGCGCCTTTCTTATTTCCGCTTCGCCTTACTTTCATATTCGACCGCTTTTGTTTGGTTTTGCCTCTTTTTTATTTTAGGAAGAATGTCTGGCCTTAATGAAGATATTTCTATTTATGTGACAGTTAGTGCCATCGTCGTCATTAGTTTCGGTTCATTTGTGATTAATTGGATTAACCGTAAACGAAGACATGTGAAAGAACAGCTTCACAGTTAAAGCTTCGTGGAACGCCGATTATTGAGGAGTATAAAAATAATTTATTTTTCAAAGGGAGTGATAAAAATTTTATTGTCAGGAGTTCGTATTATTGATTTTAGTAAATACTTACCCGGTCCGTATGCAACGATGAGGCTTGCTGATAAAGGAGCAGAAGTCATTGTTGTGGAACCAATAGAGGGAGAGCCAAGTCGCCATATTGGTATAAAAAAAGAAGAAACAGGATTGCTTTATTTAGCGAATAACCGTAATAAAAAAAGCATTGCCATCGACTTGAAAAGCGAGGAAGGACAAGAGGTAGCATTACAATTAATTAAGACAGCAGATGTCATTGTTGAGAGCTTTCGTCCATCAGTTATGAAACGATTAGGGTTAGATTATGAAACTGTGAAAAAAGAAAAAGAAGATATCATTTATTGTTCAATATCTGGATATGGTCAAAGTGGTGAGATGGAATCTCTAGGAGGCCATGATCTGAATTATTTAGCAATTAGTGGTGTGTTAGCGCAGTTAAAAGATGATGATGGTAAACCGGTCACCCCTTCAGTTCAGTTAGCTGATCACTTAGGTGCGTTTCAATGTACAGAGGAAATTTTAGCAGCATTAATAAGGAGAAATAACACGCATCAAGGTACATATATTGATTTATCGCTTACGGACCCCCTCGTCTCTATTATGGGTACCAATTATGCTCATTACTATGATGGTGACCAATATCGAGGTGTTCCTGAGCTTAATGGTGATCTTATTTGCTACTGTAATTATGAAACGAAGGATGCTCGTTATATTGCATTAGGCGCATTAGAGCATAAATTTTGGAAAAATTTATGCTTAGCAGTTGGAAAAGAAGAATGGGTGGAGTTACACGGGGCGAAAAAGAAAGAAAACGTTGAATTGCACGAAGAAATTACAGAATTTTTCAAAAGTAAGACGTTGGCAGAGTGGACGAACTTTTCACTTGATGTAGATTGTTGTATGACACCAATCCTAGAAGTTAATGAGATTAACAACTTCCCATTTTTAAAGGACCGTCAGTTAATTTTAACAGATAGAAAATCAAACACGAATGTTGCTACCTATTATTTACAGACTTTAAAAGAGGCAAGTGACCCACCTCTTATCGGTGAAAATACGAATGAGGTATTAAAAACTATTTTAGGGTATTCAACTGAGAAAATTGAATGCTTAAACCAAAAAAAAATTGTGAAAAATAACGAGAAAAAAACGCCACAGTCATTATAGTAAGTCGCGAAATAATAGAAAATATTAATGAGGTTGTCTCAATAATGTCAGCTCACCTTGCATCATACTTATTAATGAGTGTTTATTTCACACGATCTATTTTTAGTATTTGAGGTGACTGACATTTTTTCCTTTTCGGGAAGTTCCTTCTTTTGTGAAAATCCTCTTGGTTGTTAAGGAAGCTAATAGTTTGAAGGATCATCATCGTTTTGAAAGTTCCCGGAAGAATACCTTTTAATAAGTTCATATCTTATATTAAGAATCTTGACATGAATGTTTGAAAAGGCAAGATATTTTTTAACTATTTCCTCCATACGATCCAGTAAATCCATCAACTCATGGAAATCTTTATTAGTCACTTGTAATCCTCCTCCTTACCACTTCTTACAATTAACATATTCAATAAAGCA
>SKSA01000210.1 GCA_007118195.1 Anaerobacillus sp.
AAGAATGGATAAATAGTTAAATAATCTTGAAGTTCACCGTTATCGTCAAGTGCGCCTCCGTATGTTGTAGTTTGTAATTCTTTCGTTTGTGTCCATGTAGCGTATTGAGCTGGGAAATATGGCGCCCAATTAGCAGAAACTGCTGCTTCTTCAATTGATGAAAAGCCTGTGAATTCGGCTGGTCCATCTGAAGCTTCATCAGAGCCCTCGTCAGAACCTTCATCAGGTTGTGTAGTATCAGCACCTGTAGGCTCAGTAGTTGTTTCTTTTTCTGTCGAACAACCTGTAATAACTAGCGCAAATGCTAACAATATTACTGTAAGAAATAATAAATGTTTCTTTAGCATGAAAATCTCCCCTTTAATAATTCTTCCTGAACAAGTGATTGTATGTACTTGTTGGAGTTAAATAAATTATAGTAAAAAGAAATTACATACTAATAAACGAAATCTTACATTTTTATTATATATTCTTACATTTTAATTTTACATTTTTACATACTTTATCCTTAAATGGTTTAAGGGTTATAGACCCCCACCTCAACGCGTAGCGTAGGTGGGAACTTTTAATCAGTTGGAGTCGAGACTCCAACTGATTTCTCGATGTTTCAGCTTGCTGAAACGAGTTCGCTATAAGTTTGTCACATAGTTTTTCATATTTAGTCGGTAGCGAACTTATATCCTACTCCCCAAACAGTTACAATTCTTGTTGGTTTGGCAGGGTCGTTTTCCAGCTTTTCTCTAATTCTTCTAATTAATACGGTGACTGTATTAACATCCCCTACGTAATCACTGTCCCAAATTTTTTGAAGTAGTTGCTCTCTAGTGAAAACTTGGTTTGGGTGTTGCATAAACAATTTTAATAGTTCAAATTCTTTTGCAGTCGACTTAATCACTGTACCGTTAACTTCAATTTGCCTACTATTAAAATCAATTTTTACACCACCGAGCTTCAGAGTAGGTTCTGAAGTTTGTGGTGATGTCGAGTTGCTTTGACTTCGACTTATGAGAAGTTGGGCTTCAGCAACCCTCCGAAGGACAGCTTTAATTCTTAAAGCTAATTCTGAAGGGCTAAAAGGCTTCGTCATATAGTCATCGATTCCCATGTGAAAGCCCACTGTTTTATCAACTAAATCTCCTTTAGCTGTTAACATTATGATCGGTAAATTGGATTTGCTTTTGGCTATTCTACATACTTCAAACCCATCTAACTTTGGTAACATTAAATCTAAAACCATTAAGTCTGGTCGTTTGTCTTCTAGTTTTGATAATGCTTCTTCTCCGTCGCTAGCTGTTATCACTTCATAATTTTGTTTCGTTAATGTTTGCTCCAATACTTTTAGAATTTTAGGCTCATCATCTACCACTAAGATTTTTTTCCCCTCATTCATTACGAAATCATCCCCTATCTTCTTTATCTATCGGAACTGTAAATTTAAAAGTGCTACCTTTATTGATCTCAGATTCGGCCCAAATTTCTCCGCGATGTAAATGTACTAAGTTTTGGGCTAATGCAAGTCCTAACCCTGTTCCATGATTGTTACTTGTAGATGAACTACTTACTTGTTTAAACTTGTTAAAAATCATTTTTAAATTTTCTTCACTTATACCTACACCTGAATCTTCAACTATAACAATTACGTCATCACCATGTAGTTCGGCAGTGATTTTTACAGTGCCCCCTTGAGGAGTAAACTTTATCCCATTACCTACTAAATTTAACAAAATCTGTCGAAGTCTATCTGGATCAGCAATGACTAATGGGATTTCATAGCCAATATCGTTAACTAGCTTTACTCTCTTATATTTTGCTAGGGGAGTAAGTGTCTTTTCAACAGATAACGCTACATCAGATAAGTCTGTGCTCATTAAATTGACTTGCATCTGGCCAGCTTCAATCTTTGCCATATCTAAAAGGTCATTGATCATTGAAACAAGTTTTTCGCCACATTCTTGCATATCTTTTAGGTTTTCCGCTTGCTGTTTATTGCCCTCTTCCTCAGCTTGATCTAACATGATTTCTGTAAAAGCAATAATGGATGTTAAAGGCGTTCGCAATTCATGACTTATGTTAGCTAAAAACTCTGACTGTAATTGATTAGAACGAGTTAGTTTTTCATTTGCTTTTACTAGTTGCTCCGTTCGCTCGTTAACTTTATGTTCTAATTTGTTATACATTTCCTTTAGTTTTTCTGCCATAATATCAAAATCATTAGCAAGGCTTTTAATTTCACCGTGAGCTTTAAGTTTACTTAAGTCTGAATCTAAGTCTCCTTTCCCCATGGATTTTGTGATCTTGCTTAAATGCTTAATTGGATCCGCGACAAAATAGCGCATTAAAATATAAGCAATAATTAAGGAGAGGATTATAGTTAAGACAACTAACATTAAATAATTTTGTATGGTAGAAAGTAAGTTTTTATAAAAGGTTTCCATCGGCACGGTTATACTGATACCACCAGCAAAATCCCCTAAGTTATAACCTTCTTTTTCATACCCAGCAATATCAATCTCACCAGCTCTTCCCCCATGACAGTCTAGACAAGGCTGTTCTATAGATAAGGGGATTATGTAGCGAAAGTACTTTTCACCCTCGATATCATCTTTTGTCCATATTTCCGTTAGTGATCTGTCGGCTTTTAATTGATTTAGCAGGTCAGTTTCAATAGAGTCAGGCTTGTTCTCTGGATTTCTAGGGTTTTCTCTAGCAAGTTTAATTTCATATTCGGTCCAATTAGAAAAAATATCACCTACACCTTTACTTACTCTAGAAGGGTTTAAGTGCTTAAATTCAAAATTTCCTTCTGAGTCATAATTTATTGCATCCTGATTTTTTGCTATATATTCGCGCATCGATTCAAATTGTTTACCTATTATATAAGCTTTTTCTTTTAGCTCTTCTAAAGCTTGTTCACGTTGGAGATGTAAAATAAAGCTTAGATTAATCGTCATTATAATGATGATAGCTATAGTAAGGTAAAACATAAATCTATGAGGCAATTTGTCTAAATGCCGCTTAATTAGTTTTATGATCAAGTTACATTTCCCCTTTTATTAAAGCCTTTCGATCTTACTCAACCTAATTATACAAGTTATACTAGTCATAACCTTGACAAGGGTGTGACGTTTTTCCAAAAAATAAACATGAATAAATTCTCTCAAACTAGTTTGTAAATCCTGGCCGATCTCTTTGGCTTCGCTGAAAAGCAACTAATCGCAGGTCACATCATGTGATACTTCTAAGAGAATTCATCGTGCATCTTTGCGACGAGTAACCGCAGGAGCACACTCTATCGACCTTTAGAGGGTCACTCAAGAAAATCGAGCGAGCATTTCTTTTTTCATAAAAAAGAAAGATGAGCGCACTAATTAAAGTGCTCTCATCTAAATGTAGAGGAATATAAGGACATCATAGGTAGATTTTCACCTTTTCGAAATGGTTCGTTCTTCAAAGTACTGTAATCTTTTTTTAACGGTCAATTCGTAGCCGTTATCTGAAGGAGTATAGAAGTTCTTTTCAATCATATGGTCTGGTAAGTATTGTTGTGGAACATAATTTTTTTCATAGTTATGTGGGTATTTATAGCCTAAACCATGACCTAATTGTTTTGCACCTTTATAATGAGCATCACGTAAATGAACAGGAACTTCTCCTGTTTTTTCGTTTTTAACAGCATCTAATGCAGCATCTATTCCAGAAATTACTGCATTACTTTTTGGGGCGGTTGCTAAGTATAAAGCAGCTTCAGCTAACGGAATTCTTGCTTCAGGCATGCCGACAAAATCTACTGCATAAGCGGCAGATTGAACGATGAGGAGAGCATTTGGGTCTGCTAACCCGATATCTTCTGCGGCATGAACATATAGCCTTCTTGCGATGAATTTCGGGTCTTCCCCTGCGTACAGCATTTTTGCAAGCCAGTATAGTGTTGCGTCAGGGTCAGAACCACGGATGCTTTTAATAAAAGCTGAAATCGTATCGTAATGATTGTCCCCTTTCTTATCATAACGAACGATTCGTTTTTGTATCGATTGTTCTGCCGTTTGTAAATCGATGTTTATTTCCCCATTTGGATTTGGATCTGTTGTTAAAACGGCAAGTTCAAGCGCATTTAGCGCTGACCTGGCATCACCGTTGGCCATGTTAACTAGATGTTTTAGTGCTTCCTCAGTCATTGAAATACGATAGTTTCCGAAACCACGTTCTTTGTCGTTAATGGCCGAGCTTACAATTTCTTTAATGTCTTTATCGGTATGTGGTTTTAATTGAAACAGTCTTGATCGTGATAAGAGAGCTTGATTGATTTCAAACATCGGACTTTCTGTCGTTGCTCCAATGAGGATCAACGTACCATCTTCTACAAAAGGTAAAAGAGCATCTTGTTGCCCCTTATTGAAACGGTGAATCTCGTCAATAAAAAGAACTGTTTTCTTTTCGTACATTAATAAACGTTCTTTTGCTTCAGAAACGACTTTTCGAAGGTCATTAATACCTG
>SKSA01000296.1 GCA_007118195.1 Anaerobacillus sp.
AAATTCATTAAACTTATTTAAAAATATTATTCGCTAAACCGAAAGAATAATCCTGTTCATGAGGTCTAACTGTTAATATTTCATAGTCATCGTTATGACATTTAATCGATACGGTTCCTAATCGATTCGTTTGATAAATATCAATCCACGTCTCTTGAAGACGTTCTAATACTATCTCGCTTACCGGAGTACCATTTTTTTTAAACAGAATCGCTACTTGAGGGTCTACTTCGTCGAGAAACGGTTGGGTCGTTCCCTTTTCACTTCCAAAATCAGCGACTTTTAAAATCGTTGATTTCAACGCATATGAGTTAATAAGTTCTTTTTCAACTTCGTAATCAGCAATTCCCATATAAAGCAATGTTTGTTTCCCGTAAGAAAATAGTAAAACGAGAGCGCCTTTTTCATCAATATCTCGCTCTTCAACATAGATCACTTCCGTTTTTAAAAAGGGAATAAGTTCTGTTTTATCTCCTTTTTTCCAGCCTTTTACTTTCATATCATACAAATGATGAAAAGAAGTAATTTGATCTTTAATCACTTCTGGAACGATAATTGTTTCAACGTTATAATTGTTAATGATCCACTGTAAATTCCCTGTATACTCTTCTGTTGCATTAGTAATGATGACAGTATCTATAAATTCAACGTGATACATTTTTAAACGCTCCTCGAGCTCTTCTTGAGATTCGAGACTTCCTGTACCGATAAGTATATTTTGTCCTTTCCCTGATTGTAGTAATGTAGCCTCTCCATTTGGCAAATCAAAAAAAGTATACGCTAAATCTTGTTCCTGTAAATTTAGATCTACTTCCAATATTTCTTTATCCGCAAGTGCTATATTGGGAATATAGACAATTTGCATAAATAAGATTAGAACTAAGATCATTTTTTGCACATTAATCACTCCGAAAACATCTTTTCAAATCTTTTACATTATAACCATTTTTTCAATTCATATAATAACTTTTGTAAAGAGTTTTCTTTTATAGGTACTTCCGGCAAAGATTGAATAAACGATTTACCATAGCGTGTTCCTGTAATACGGCGATCAAAAACAAATACAACCCCACGATCATTAGAAGAACGAATTAATCGTCCAAAGCCTTGCTTAAAACGTATGATTGCTTGTGGTAACGAAAGGTCCATAAATGGACTTTTACCGATTTCTTTTATTTTTTCACTTTTTGCCGCAAATACGGGGTTATCAGGCGGTGAGAAAGGTAAACGTACAATAATTAAACAGCTTAAATCTTCACCAGGGATATCTACTCCTTCCCAAAATGAACTAGTCCCAAAAAGAATCGCCTGATCATACTGCTTAAAATTTTTAGTTAGTTTAGCACGACTACCACTACTAATCCCTTGTCCGATAAGAATAAACTCTTCATTACTGATAAAGTCCTTTAATTGGTAATACGCTTTTTTTAACATATCGTAGGATGTAAATAACACTAACATCCTACCCCGAGTTACTTTGGCAATATCTAATATACTAATGACAACCTCATAAATATACTCGCTCTCATCAACCTCTTTAATATTAGGTATTGTCGTTGGAATCATTAGTTGAACTTGCTCCTGATAAATAAATGGTGATTCGATCATTTTAGTAGTCACTCCAAAGTCACTAAGTCCTAACCGCTTAACAATGTAATTAAAGGAGTTTTTGACTGTTAACGTTGCGGACGTCATCACAACGCTCGACTTTTTACTAAAAAAGTTTTCTGCGAGGAGTTCTGCTACATCAATCGGCTTACTGTATATAAATGTAGCATTTTTTGCCCCTTTAGCATCGACTTCAATCCAATAAACGTAATTAGGATCATACTGCAAGAGCAACTCTTCTAGCTTACCCTTCTCCTCCGATAAACTTGCATAGAAGCCTTTAAATTGTGTAAGGATTCCTGATTGAATAAACGATAGTTGGTCTTCGAAAAGAGAAAACTCATCGTTAACCTTTTTCATTAATTTAAGAGCATCTTTTAGAAGCATTTGCACCCGATAAACCGCTTCTTGAATTTCACGCCACCCCTGTCCTGTCATCTCATTTGGATAGTAGCGCATACTTTTTCGACCGACTTCATTTTTCGCTGTTGCAGTTTTATTTACTACTACTGAGTATATTTGCCTAAAACAATCGTCTACTTCAAATTTCAAATCATTCATTAACTTGTCAAGAATCTCAAAAGAAGTATCTAAATTAAGACCTTGCTCTTCTTGTACAGAAGAAAGCTTATGTAGTAAGTCATTCGTATGTAGAGCTCCAATTCTTGAAAAAAGATGTGAAAATGAAAAATAATCTGTTTTAATTCCGAAATGATCACTGGCCACTTCTTCTAGATGATGCGCTTCATCAATGATCACTTGCTTGAAACTTGGGAGCAATTGATGATCTTGAGTCATATCCGTAAAAAGAAAGGCATGATTTGTGATAATCAAATCTGCTCCATAGGCACGATTTCTCGCTTGATGATAAAAACATCTAGAAAACCACGGGCAATGTTTTCCAATACAAGTAGCTGCATCACTTTGTACTTCGTTCCAAAAGGCTTTTCCACCACTAGGTAAATTTAATTGTTCAACATCTCCATCCTCCGTCTCTGTTAACCAAATTAAAATTTGCGCTTTCGAGAGAGCAGTATCATAGTTTTCATCATAGTGATCTGAAAGCTTTTGCTCAAATTTCCTTAAACATAAATAATGGCTGCGTCCTTTTAATACAGCAGTCCTGAAAGAAAAAGGAACTGTTTCCTTTAAAATCTTCATATCACGTTCAAGTAATTGTTGTTGTAATTGTACAGTATGGGTACTAATAACTAACGAAGTCTCATTTTTTTTAGCAAAATATAAGCCTGGAAGCAAGTAAGCAATTGATTTCCCAGTACCTGTTCCTGCTTCGATAAGAAGATGTTGATTTGATGAAAGGGCATCATCAATAAAACCCATCATTTCCTTTTGACCTTCACGAATTTCAAAACGTTCCATTTTTGTGGAAAGTTGTTTTTCTAAAAATTGTAACTCTTCACTAAAACTTTCGACTTCAACTATAAAATCGTCCTCAATTTTCGGAACTGGTTTTCTTATCACTAATTGACGAAATTCCTCTAATTGATCCCCATTATTTATAATTGCACTAGTAAGTTTATTGTGAATGATTGTTTCAAGCATCGCCTCTAATGCACTATCAAATTTTTTAATGATCGGTTTAAGCCGCTGTATCGTTAACAGTGGCAGATTGTTCAGTTTATCAAGCAAAAAAATTAAAAGTTCTGCAGTTACCTCTGCATCACTATCTGCTTGATGAGGCCGGTCATGTTCAATATTTAAATGGTTAGCAAGATGGTTTAATTTATAGCTTTCTTCTGTTGGTAATAATAGTCTAGCAAGTTCAACAGTATCGATAAACGGTCCTGAAAAATAATTATAGCCACTTGCTTCTAATTCATATTGAATAAACGATAAGTCAAACGGAACATTGTGTGCCACAAAATAGGCATCATGTAAATATTCCATAACTATAGGGGCTATACTACTAAACGTTGGTGCTTCTTGTACCCTATCGTTTGCAATTCCTGTGAATTGTTGTATAAATTGCGGTATTTCTCGTTCTGGATTAATGAAGCTAGAAAATTGGTCAATAATTTTTCCACGTTCTACGACGACTAATCCAATCTGAATAATTCGATCCCCTTTTTTAGGCGCGTTCCCTGTTGTTTCTATGTCTATTACTACATATTTATGATTCACTAGCTCCACCTCCCTACACTTAACCTTAAAAATGGTTGATTTTTAACTAAAAATTTTGTTAATTAATGGGTGTTCAATTTTATTTTGTTTTGCTCTTTTTTGCAATTTGAAAAACCGCTCTTTTTCTTCCCACTTTGATAATAACCATAAATAAGAAATCCAAATATTCACTTCTTCTTCATGGGTTAGTAGTAGCTTTTCAAACATTGTAATCGACAAATCCTTCTCTTCAAGAAGCCCATAATTCCAGGCGATACCATGGTATACCCAAGCTTCATGAAACCCTAATGCCTCTAACCTCTTATAACAATGAATCGCTGCAGAATAATACCCACATTTTTCAAACTCGTAGGCGATGGTTATTAATAAATCTTTATATTCTAAGATTTGCAAAGCCGTGTACCAAGCTTCAAATGCTTTCGTTTCGTTGCCTATTTTTAAATAACAATGGCCTAAAAAATAAAGTGCTTCACCGTCCTCAGGATTAGTTGCAACTGTTTTTTCAAGGTACGATATGGCAAGTGAGTATTTATTTAACATAACAAAAGCCATTCCTATATTATAAGGTACATCGATATTATTATAAAGAGTATCAGCTTTTTCAAAATAATGAATCGCTTCTTCATATTTATGGAAACGACCATATAAACAACCTAAACCAACATAAGCAAAATGTTTTTCTAATGAGTTTAAGCTTGTTTGAATAACAAATAAAAATGCTTCTTTACCCTCATCTA
>SKSA01000021.1 GCA_007118195.1 Anaerobacillus sp.
AAAACTCAAAACTCAAAACTCAAAACTAAAACTCAAAAAATAATAGGTAAGAACACGTCCCTCTTTGCATACATTTAGATGTGAAGGGGGTTTTTGTAATGCTTAAGAGAAGAAAATACCGACCCCGTAAAGGTCCGCTTCCATTTCGATATGTATTTTTAATTTCATTTATTATTTTTATGGTTATGACTGTGCAGGGGCTTTGGCTAGTGGAAAAAGGAATCCGTCCAACGCTTTTGCATATTGCGAAAACTGAAACGCAACGAATTGGAACGATTGCGATTAACCAAGCTGTTCATAAAAAAATTTTAGAAGACAGTGGTATGGATCAATTAATTGAAGTTAAAGAGGACAATGATGGGAAAATAACATCGGTAAATTTTAATCCAGTAATTGCGAATCGAGTTTTACACGAAACAACACATCGCGTTCAAAAATATTTAAATGATATCGCGTTAGGGAAAGTAAAAGATTTGAGTATCCCCGAAAGTATTGAAGTTGAGCAAAACGGTGAGCCTTATTATCAAGAAGGGATTATTCATATGATTCCGCTCGGTCAAGCAACAAATAATGCGCTTCTTGCCCATTTAGGGCCGAAAGTGCCTGTTCGTTTAACAGCGATTGGTGATGTGAAGTCGCAGCTCACTAGAAACATAGAAGCAACTGGAATCAATAACACGACGATCGAATATATGGTCGATATTACGGTGGACGTTAAAATTGTTATTCCGTTTGCTACAGACACAGAAGTCGTTGAAACGTCAATTATGGTAGGGAGTATTTTCGTTCCAGGCGTCGTACCAGACTTTTTCTATGGCGGTAGTGGGGAAGCTGCTGGCAATATGCCAATGCCCGCAATTATTAGAGAAGGCAATCTTGATAATGTTGGAAACTAATAAAAAAATTAACAGTTGTCAATGCTTAGTATGCCTGTTATAATATCAAAGTTAATTAAATATTGAACAGTAATACCTCATGATATAGATGGGGTAGAGGTGCAGAGCTTAAGAGTAAGTAGCAGGAGGATGACAACGTTGAACGCTACTAAAAGGAAGTTTTTGCCGAAGCAGTCATGATCGTCAATTTATGATTGCTGGGGCTACATTGAACAAGTGTAGCACTGTCACAACTGCTTTGCCCAAGCGGTTGTGGAGGACTACTAGACTAGGTGAGGGAACATTGTTGATGATTAAGGCAGCATTAGGTTTTCCGATGCTGCCTTTTTGTGTTGTCATTGTTGGTGAACCTCTCCTGAGCCTTAGAGGATGGGCTACTAAGCCAAGAACTCTTTTCGGTTTATAAGTTATTTTTTTAAAATTAGGAGGTAAATAAGTTGGAACATTCAATTTTAAGTTTAGTTCCACCAATTTTAGCCTTAGTGATGGTCATGTTAACGAGACGTGTGTTACTTTCACTTGGTGTTGGAATTGTTGTTGGAGCACTCATGATTAATTACGGTAGTGGCAATATTTTTACGGAAAGTATTAGCCAAATTTTTTCGATTGTATTTGGAATTTTTATTGATGATGGAGCAATTAATACATGGGAATTTTATATTTTATTATTCTTATTATTACTAGGAATGATTGCATCGTTAATTGCAATTACTGGTGGGAGTCGTGCTTTTGGCGAATGGGCAATGTCAAGAGTGAAAACGAGAGTAGGAGCACAGCTTGTCACAGTACTTCTCGGTATTATCATTTTTATTGATGACTATTTTAATAGTTTAACGGTTGGAAATGTCGGAAGGCCATTAACAGATCGACATCGTGTTTCAAGAGCAAAACTAGCTTACCTTGTAGATTCAACCGCAGCACCAATGTGTGTCATTGCGCCAGTTTCTAGTTGGGGTGCTTATATTATTGCAATTATTGGTGGGATTTTAGTAACGCATAGTGTGACGCAATTCGAGGCGTTACAAGCATTTTTATTGATTGCGCCGATGAATTTTTATGCGATCTTTGCGATTTTAATGGTACTTGCAGTGGTGTATTTTAAACTTGATTTAGGCGCAATGCGGGTTCATGAGCAGCGTGCGATGGAAACAGGTGAAGTTGTAGATAAAAATAAAGGTCCAATTCCTGGCGATCAAGGAGAGCAAGCGGATCTTTCTAATGTAACAGGCAAAGTCGGAAATTTAATTTGGCCAATCGTAACCTTAATTGTTGCGACCATTCTATTCATGGTAACGACAGGTATAGAAGGCGCTGGCGGAGACACGTCCATTTTAGCAATCTTTGAAAACACGGATGTAGCTGTAGCTCTTCTTTATGGAGGGATTGTCAGTTTAGTGGTTACGATTGTATTAAGTTACAAAGCGAAAGTATCAGCAAAACAAATTGGAAACAGCTTATTAGCTGGGATGAAGTCGATGTTGCCAGCGATCTATATTTTAATTTTAGCCTGGACGATTGGTTCGATTATTTCAGATTTAGGTACTGGGCTTTATTTAGCAGAGGTCGTTGAGAAATCGAACTTGAACATTGCGTTCTTACCGGTGATCTTGTTTATTATTGCTGGATTTATGGCGTTTTCAACAGGAACAAGCTGGGGGACGTTTGGAATCATGCTTCCGATTGCCGGAGATATTGCTGCAGCCACGGATGTTTCAATGATGCTACCAGTACTTGCTGCAGTACTCGCTGGAGCGATTTTCGGAGATCATTGTTCACCGATTTCCGATACAACGATTCTTTCTTCAACAGGAGCGGGAAGTCATCACATCGATCACGTCATGACACAGCTACCTTATGCATTAATTACTGCTGGGATCACAATCGCCGGTTACCTTGCTCTAGGATTTACCGGTAGTGCGATCATCGGCTTCCTTACAGCGACAGTAGTGTTCATCATCGTTGTTCTTGTAATGAAGAAAACCGTCAAAGGTGTCTGACACCTGCCGTGGACATTTCGGTAAAATGTCCTTCTGGGGTGGACACGACGTTTATAAAAGAGTATATGATATGTGCGTAAATTAAATACGTAACGAACTCGAGCTCAAGTACTAGAGATAGTGCTTGAGCATTTTATAATAAATATAGTATTTCACAAAAATAATCTTTGACAAAGTTAGACAAAAATAATAAAATATAAAAGTAATAATCTGAAAATTAGCATTAATCAAATTATACTAAAAATACTTATACTAAATTGTTATTTTTCAGAATATATTAAATTGTTATAAAATTAAAAGAGAGAAAGGTGGTTATTCACATGCAAGCACGTGAACAATGGGTCTCGCGCTGGGGATTTATTTTAGCAGCGATGGGATCGGCAGTTGGTTTAGGTAACATTTGGCGTTTTTCTTATGTAACTGGAGAAAATGGAGGAGCCGCGTTTTTAATTATTTATTTACTATGTGTAGCACTTATCGGTATTCCTATTATTATGGCTGAATTTACCATTGGTCGAAAAGGTCAAACTGATGCAGTTGGCTCATTCCAAAAAATTGCTCCTGGTAAACCGTGGGTATTATCAGGTATTTTAGGGGTTGCAGCAGCATTTATTATTCTTTCATTTTATGGCGTAATTGCAGGGTGGACATTAAAGTATTTCACTAGTTATGTTACTGGTGGATTATGGAGTGAACCAGCAGGTGGTTATGCTGATTACTTCGTTGGCTTTATTACAAGTTCATTTCAACCTCTTGTATGGCAAGCCGTCTTTATGGCGATTACAATTGGTGTCGTATACGTAGGTGTTAAAAAGGGGATCGAAAAAACAAACAAGATTTTAATGCCTATGCTCGCAATACTTGTAGTCGTTCTAGCGGCTTATAGTTTAACATTAGGTGGGGCAAAAGAAGGTTTATCATTCCTATTCAAGCCAGATTGGAGTGCCTTTGCTAGTGGTGAAGTATATTTAGCAGCTCTAGGGCAAGCGTTCTTCTCATTAAGTTTAGGGATGGCTGCTTTAATCACTTACGGTAGCTATTTATCAGAAAAGGAAAAATTACCATCAGCAGCTGGAAGTGTAGCAATTCTTGATACTACATTTGCAATCGTTGCTGGTATCATGATTTTCCCTGCGGTATTTGCATTCGGAATTGAGCCTGGCTCAGGTCCAGGCCTAGTATTTATCACGTTACCAGGCATTTTTGATAGCATAACAATGGGTGGACTAGTAGGATTAGCGTTCTTCTTCCTACTTGCAGCAGCTGCCTTATCTTCAGCTATTTCACTTTTAGAGGCGTGTGTGGCTTACTTTATGCGTCAATTTAACTGGGAAAGACGCCCATCAGCATTACTCGTTGGTTTCATCGTCTTCTTAGTTGGTATTCCTTCTTCACTAGGAATGGGAGTATTATCAGATGTCACGATCATTGGTGATAATGATATTTTAGATAGTCTAGACTTTATCGCTTCAAATATCTTCTTGCCGCTAGGTGGTTTAATCACGGCATTGTTCTTAGGTTGGGGCTGGAAGAAGTCTGATGCATTACGTGACTCAGACTTTGGTGACACAACATTAGG
>SKSA01000209.1 GCA_007118195.1 Anaerobacillus sp.
ATGGGATTTATGCAGCTGATGATAACATGGGCGTGGGGGCACTTAATTCAATTCGTGAAAGAGGTCTACAAGGTAAAATAAAAATTACAGGAGCTACACTATTTGGTGACGGATATGATGCGATAAAACAAGGACTTTATTACGGTTCAGTTTATCAATCTCCTGTAGACGATGCTAAAAATGCACTAGATACAGCGATTGATATTGCTTTAGGAAAGGATGTTGAATTTTTCAACTTTTTTGAAACACCTAAAGTGACGGAAGAAAATATTGATGACTTCGAAAAACCTGTATTTTAGTTGCAATAAGGGAAGGTTTATCGGTATTAAGCTGGGATTATATTTTCGTAAATAATAAGAGAACTACTTTTCTATGAAGTAGAAAGGAGTTGAGCAAAGTGAATGTAACTACAGCATTAAAAAATGAAATTGAAGGTATGCAAGAGTCTGAAAGTATATTGGAAATGAGAAGTGTCTCGAAAGTATTTCCCGGTGTAAAGGCCCTTGATGGAGTGAACTTAGAAATAAAAGAAGGGGAAGTTCATGCATTAATGGGTGAAAATGGTGCTGGGAAATCTACTTTGATGAAGATACTAGCAGCAAAATATAAAGCGGATCAAGGGGAAATTATTTATCAAGGAGAAAAACTTCAGATTAGCAACCCATTAGAGGCAAAGGAAAAAGGGATTATTTTAATCCATCAAGAAATATCTTTAGTCCCTGAAATGACAGTCGCTGAAAATATATTTCTTGGAAGTTTACCCGTTAAAAGATTTAATAGGGTAGATTGGGCCACCTTAAATAAACGGTCTAGAGAAATATTACAGCAATTAGATTGTGACTTTAAGGAAACCGATATAACAGGGAAGTTAACGATCGCTCGCCAACAGATGGTTGAAATTACAAGAGCATTAGTTCATAATCCTAAAATCGTAATCTTCGATGAGCCAACAGCCTCTTTAACGGATAGAGAAAAAGATATCCTATTTACAAATATTAATAAGTTGAAGAAGAAGGGAGTAGCGATTGTCTATATTTCTCATAGAATGGATGAGATCTTCGAAATATCAGATCGTATTTCTGTATTACGAGATGGAAAAAAGACAGCGACACTAAAGACGTCCAGTACAAATGAATCGGAAATTACTGAATTAATGATTGGAAGAAAGATTGAAAATAAATTTACTATAAAGAAAAATAGTTTTGGTGAAGAGGTTATTAAACTAGAAGACTTATCCTCAAAAGGTTCATTTGAAAATATTAGCTTTAGTATTAGAAAAGGTGAAATAGTAGGTTTGTATGGTTTAGTTGGAGCGGGACGATCAGAGGTAGCAGAAGCGTTATTCGGTATTAGACGACCTGATAATGGTAAGATTTATATAGAAGGTGCTGAGAAGAAAATTGCTAATTCAGAAAAAGCGGTAGAGTTTGGAATTGGTTATGTTCCTGAAGATCGTAAACATCAAGGATTAGTTCTAGGAATGAGCTGTATTGATAATATGAGTTTAGCAAAATTAGATAGCTTACAAAGCTTTGGTTTTGTTAAAAGAAATGAAGAGATGAATATTTTTGACAAGTATAAGGATGTTTTATCGATCAGTACACCAGGACCATTACAAAAAGTAGTAAACTTAAGTGGTGGAAATCAACAAAAGATTGTTATCGCAAAGTGGCTTTGTATGCATCCAAAAGTATTGATTTTAGATGAACCTACTCGTGGTATTGATGTAGGATCGAAAACAGAAATTCATAAATTAATTCACAAGCTAGCAGATGATGGATACGCTATTCTTGTTATATCTTCAGAAATGCCTGAGATTATGAGGGTAAGCCATCGAATTATTACAATGTATGAAGGGAAAATGACAGGAGAATTTTCTCAAGATGAAATTACAGAAACAAATCTCATTAATGGAATTACAAATCAAATTCAATGAATTTCATAATTCATTATTCTCGCCACTAAGATCAATATATAGTTTCGTCAAAACCATTCGCAAACTATATATTGCGTGATGTGGCTCGTTTTTGGTAATTATGAAATTCACTCAATTAATTGATTTTTCAAAAATGGAGGGAGATTAATGTCTGACTTAGTAAAAGAAGTGAGAATTGGGATCATTGGAATGGGGAGACAAGGGAAAATTCATAGTAGAAACATTGTTTCACGTATAGAAGGTGCCAGGCTTGTCTGTGTATCTGATATTTATATTGATTCAGCAAAAGAATTTGTTGCTTCTTTAGATCGTTCGATTGATGTTTATGAGGACTATCGAGATATTATCAAACGAGAGGATGTTGATGCAGTCATCATAGCTTCTCCGACGACGACACATGAACAAGTAATTACGGATGCGGCAATCGCTAATAAAGATATTTTTTGTGAAAAACCAATTGCACCGGATTTAGCGACTACAGATAGATTAATAGAGTTAGTTGAAAAAACGGGAGTTAAATTTATGGTCGGTTTCAACCGCAGATTTGACCCGACATTTAAAAGAGTCAAAGATTTAGTTGTGAACGGAAATGTCGGAGAACCTCAAATTTTATTAATAACAAGTCGGGATCCGGCTCCACCACACTTAGAATATTTAAAAGCATCAGGAGGGATTTTCTTTGACACGACGATTCATGATTTTGACATGGCTCGTTACCTAGTCGATGATGAAGTTACAGAAGTTTATGCAACCGGTAATGTTCTTGTCGATCCAAGAGTGAAAGAGTTTGGCGATCTAGATACAACGATGGTGACCCTGAAGTTTAAAAATGGTGCAATTGCTTCTATTAATAATAGTCGTCAAGCGGTATATGGGTATGATCAACGTGTGGAAGTTTTTGGATCAAAAGGTAGTGCCCAAGCATTTAATGAAACACCAAATACGGTGATGCTCTTTGATGAAGATGGTGTTCATTCAGATAAACCACTCTATTTTAATGAACAAAGATATCCTGAATCATTTGTAAACGAAGTGTCAGCTTTTGTAGAATGCATCCGAAACAATACTGCTCCACCAGTAGCAGGGATCGATGGGAAAATCCCAGTATTAATGGCTATGGCCGCAAAAAAATCTTTTGATGAAAATCGTCCGATTACCATTGATTCTATTCAAGCAGAAGTTAAAGGGGGGAACACTCGTTGAAAAATAACGTCAAAGTAGGGATCTGTCAGTGGTCACTGCCGATTGAAGGTCCTTATGCATGTAAACTTGCTTCTGATCTCGGTTTTGATGGGATACAACTTGATTTAGGTAAGTATGAAAGAGGATTTCCCTTGTCAAAAGAAGTTGTTCAACAAGCCTATCTAGAAATGTCCGAAAAATATGAAATCTCCTTCCCTTCAATTGCCATCACTGAATTAGACTTTATAAGTATGGTAGCACCCGTTGGGACGGAGGATGCTTATCTTGCGTCGATGGCTATACGAAAAGCGATTGACGCTGCGGAGGCAATGGGAATTTCTATGGTGATGCTCCCAAGCTTTGAGAAAAGTAATATCAAAACAGAAGTAGAATTTCAAAGAGCTGTAACAGTGTTAAGAGAGGCATGTGATTATGCGGAGAATAGAAAGGTAAAAATCGCTACTGAAAATTTACTATCAGTAGGTGAGATACAGAGGTTATTTGAGGAAGTCAATCGTGAAAACCTTTCACTCTATTTTGATACGCAAAACTATTTTCTAAATAAAGGTCTTCATACTCCTGATTTAATTGAGCCTTTTTTTCCATATATGTGTGATCAGGTTCATATTAAAGATGGAAAAGTCGGAGAATTGAGTGGTTCGCTAATTGGTAGGGGAGATACTTGTTTTGAAGATTCTATGGAAATACTTAGAAGCCTTAATTATTGTGGTTGGTTAATTTATGAAAACTACTATGACCGTAAACCCCTTAGTGAAGAGGATGATAATCCAATTAATCTTATAAAGGAAGATTTAAAAATACTTGATAGTTTTTTTGAAAAAAAATGTTAAAATCTTAAAAAAAAAGATTGTAATAAATTCAGAATAGTTATAAAATTATCATATAAAATAAATAATCGATTAAAGATTATAAATTAAAGGAGGATTATTGATGAGTGAATTTAGAAGTGTACAAGGAAAAGTTGCGATTATTACAGGTTCTGCAGGTGGTCTTGGAAAAGGGATGGCCATACAGCTAGCTGAAGAAGGTGTTACCGTTGTTTTAGCAGATATTTCGCCTAAAGTAGAAGAATCTTTCCAAGATGTCTTAGAAAAAGCACCAGAAAATAAAGGGTTTGCTAGAATAGTGGATGTTTCAAAGGAAACCGAGGTTGAAAATTTAGTAAATGACGTCGTTCAAAAATTCGGAAAACTGGATATTATGGTAAATAATGCTGGTATTGCTCATAATGATATTACAGTAATGGAAACTTCAGAGGAATTAATTGATAAAATCATGGCAGTTAACTTTAAAGGAATCTTCTTTGGTTGTAAACATGCAGGAAA
>SKSA01000292.1 GCA_007118195.1 Anaerobacillus sp.
ATACATATAATAACTTCCTTTACTTTGATAAAATAATTTTTGTACGTTTTTTAAATATTACAAAAAGGATAGATAAGGAAGGTACTTATGTTGAAAAATTATTCGTTTAAGCAAAAGCTATTCTTTATGTTTTTAGTAACTGGTCTTTTACCTTTGTTGGCAGTTGGTTTTTCCGCTTATTTAACAGCTAAAGGAAATATAACAAATGAAGTTGTGAGTGGAAATGAGCTTTACTTGGAGTTAACAAAGGAAAGGTTAGAAGATTATTTTAACGATAAGCGGGCAGAAGGAGTAAGTATTTCACAGTCAAAAGATGTTTATGGAAATTTACAGACGTTAATGAATGAGGATCACCGTTCTTTTGAATATCAGCAAAGTTATAATGACCTTGATCAGTTTTTACAACTTATTCATGAACAATATGAATATGATCAAGTATTTTTAACGGATGATAGAGGGATTGTTCAGTATTCAACGACAAACCAGGCAGATTTTGAGGGGTCTAATCTAGAATTTCGAGAGTATTTTATTGACGCGATTAATGGGAAGCAAGTATGGAGTTCTCTTTTTGCGACGACGCAAGGTTTTAATGCGATCGTTTTATCAACACCGATATATGAAGGTGGATTTTCTAATAAAACTATTGGAACGTTAGTATTTTTAATTCAAGAAAAAAGAATCACAGATGTTGTTCACGCTGGAACAAATCATCTTGGTGAAACTGGTGATGCTTATTTAGTTAATGGAGAAGGGATCTTTTATAGTAATACACAAAGAGGAACATTGCAAACAGGAGCGGCCCTCAATGAAATACTAGAGACAAAAGCAGCTGCGATTTTAGAACAACCTATTTCAAGTGGTGATTTTTCATTTTTACAAGCAGCACAATACGAAAACTACCTTGGAAGCGAGGTGTTAGGTAGTCTAGGAGTATTTCAAATGGGCGATGAGCCAATGGGGATTGTCATAGAAGTTGAAACGCATGAGGCGTTTCAGGGCCTACACACATTAAGAAATTATTTATTGATAGCAATTGTCGTTGCTACAATCATTGGAGTTTTTATCGCATTAACTTTTGCAAAAAACATGACAAAGCCGATGCATGAAACAATTGGTATTTTACAACGAATGGCTAAGGGCGATTTTTCAAATGAGCTTTCTAAAGAAAGTTTAGAGCGTAAAGATGAAACAGGTCAGATGTCTATGGCCATTAGTGAAATGCAGCATTCAGTTAAGGGGATCATAGGAAAAGTTTTAACGTCATCTAACCATGTGGCAAGCTCTTCACAGCAATTATTAGCGAGTGCTGCAGAAACTAGGCAAGCGAGTCAAGAAGTATCTAGCTCGATACAGGAAGTAGCCGAAGGATCAGAGTTACAAGTCAAAAATACAGAAGAAACCTCGAATGTCATGGAAGAAATGTCTGTGGCCATTCAAAAAGTAGCAGAAACGGCTACGTATATTACCGACTCTTCAAGAGATATGTCACAAAAGGCGGAAATGGGTGGCAACAGTGTCAGTGGTGCTGTTAATCAAATGATGCGAATTCAAGAGGAAACGAAAGAAACAACAGCGATCATTGAAACGTTAAAAGAAGATTCAACTAAAATTAGCGAATTTATTCATCTAATTACGGATATTTCAGAGCAAACGAATCTATTGGCGTTAAATGCAGCCATTGAAGCCGCTAGAGCGGGAGAAGCAGGTAGAGGCTTTGCGGTAGTCGCTGATGAAATTCGAAAGCTTGCAGACCAAACGAGAAATTCAGCTTCAACAGTTTACAGCCTAGTCGTGAATATCCAAGATAACACATCAAAAGCAGTAACATCAATTTCTGAAGGGAAAGAAGAAGTAAATAAAGGAATTGATGTTATTGAAGAAGTAGGAAAAACGTTTGAAGAAATTTTTGCTTCGGTTAATAATGTTGCAGGACAAATCGAGGAATTATCGGCTGTTGCCGAAGAAATGTCAGCAAGCTCTGAGGAAGTAACAGCTTCAGTAGCGGAAATGGCGGGTGCATCGAAACAATCATCTTCAAATGCAGAAGAAGTAGCAGCAGCTTCTGAACAACAACTAGCAGCTATTGAGGAAGTAGCTCATGCTTCAAGCGAGCTTCGTAAAATGGCTGATGAACTTCAAGAGGCTTGTGATCGCTTTAAAATATAATGATGAATAGTTAAAAATAACGCTGTCTCAAAATGGTTATTTCCCTTAAAGACATTTTCTATTTTAGTAAGTCAGAAAAGGGGTGTAACGTTTAATGGGGCAGCTTTCTTTGTATGAAAGTTGGTTTGTTGGTTAGTGGTTAGTTGGAAAGGAAAACCCTGGACTTTTCCATGTTAGGTAGTGACGATGCTTCGCCATGGGGGTTTTGTATGAAAATAAGAGGACGATTTTCCTGAACGAGCCTTCTTATTTCTCTAAGAAATAAACAGCGAAGAGAAGGAAATCGTCCGCTTTTTCGTTTTAGATGGTGGCGGAAGGCATGCCGCAATGAGGGTTTTGTATGTAAAACAAATGACGGGCGAGTTTTGCGAACGAACGTCTGAGAATCGTTAGAAGGTCACGGTGAATTGAGGGAAAGCACCCGCCTTTTCCATATTAGATGGTGACGAGTAAATCGTCATCTTGGTTTTATATGAAAAAAGGAGGGAGATTTTCCTGAACGAGCCTCTAAAATTTGATAGAAGTTTAAAGCGAAGAGAAGGAAATCGCCCGACTTTTACTTGTTAAATGATGACTATATATGTTGAAATCGTCATGACAAATCTAGTTAGACCTAATTACTTTTTCAAAATGTGAACTATGTCACTGAATTTCTTTCAGTATATTTTTTATAATCAAGTATTGTGTATACTTGAAAGGGATGATTTGGTGATGTACAAACGCTCAAGATTTAACGTAGTTTCTGAAACAGATTCAGGCGAATTAATCATTTATAACAGCTATAGTGGGGCGATTGCTCTTTTTGATCAAGCTGAAGCCGAAAAGGTTCAGAAGCTGTTAATTTCAGGCGAAGACTGTAATGGTAATCTCGAACAACAGCTTGTACAACAAGGTTTTCTTGTCAAAAGCGATGTTGATGAAAAAAGGCGAGCAACGTTTTTACATCAAACCATGCACCGTACCGACTCGATGCATTTAGTCATTTTACCAACCGAAGCGTGTAACTTCCGTTGTACGTATTGCTATGAAGATTTTCCACGTGGCAAAATGACAGAAAAAGCAAAACAAGGTTTAAAAAACTACGTGAAACAGCAAGGGAAATATCTTAAGCAATTGACAGTCAGTTGGTTTGGTGGTGAACCGTTACTAGCGGATGACATCATTAATGAACTTTCCGCAACGTTTTTACAAGTAGCAACGGAACATGATATCGAGTATTCAGCTGAAATTGCGACGAACGGATTTTTATTAACAAAAGAGCGCTTCCGACAACTGTTAAAAAACGGGATCCGACAAGTGATGGTCACAATTGACGGTGAAGAAGCTGAGCATAATCAACGGCGAAAGCTTGCTAATGGTGAGGGCTCATTTGCGACAATTATGAATAACTTGCAAAGTTTAAAAGAAGTAGAAGGAGATTTTGAAGTAACAGTTAGGACGAATTTTGATGAGGAAAGCTTAGCGGCTATGCCTGAATTTATTTCGGCTATGAAAGCTAAGTTTGGTGATGATCCTCGCTTTAAAACCTATTTTCGCCCGATTGCTCGTTGGGGTGGAAAGAATGATGAGTGTCTCCCAGTATGTGATCGAAGTACGATCGATGAAAAAATTTGGGAGTTTACTGAGAAAGCGATTGACGCCGGCCTTCCTATGAGCTCCTTAATCGCTGGATCACTTCAACCGACAGCTTCTGTATGCTATGCAGCAAAACCTAATTCGTTTATTGTTGCGAGTGATGCACAAATATTTAAGTGTACGTTAGCGTTTGACGCTGAGGAAAATCAGTTGGGCACACTTGAAGAAGATGGTACACTTAATATTGACTACGATAAATTGGCCCTTTGGACAACATCTGGGGAAGAAACCGATGAGAATTGTCAGTCTTGTTTTTTTAGACCTGCATGCCAAGGAAACCATTGTCCGTACTATCGAAAAGCGACAGGAGACCGTCCATGTTCTCATGAAAAACGCCAAATTAAAAAGGTTTTAAGATTAATAGCAAAGTAGTTGTGAGTGAAGAGTTTTAAAAGGCAGTTTTGAGTGAAGAGTGTTGAGTTATGAGTTGTGAAGGATGAGCTTCGTAGCACACCCCACGTTAACTCAACACTCAAATGGAAAAAGCTAATGAACACTAAAGCTTTTCATAAAGGCTTCACACCAGAAAGATGTGGAAACTCAAAAGGAGAAGCTAAAAAATATTCAACTTTTACTCATAAAAGATCTACGCATGGGATGCGTATCGCTTCGAAGGCAGCACTTACAAAAAACTCAACACTCAA
>SKSA01000048.1 GCA_007118195.1 Anaerobacillus sp.
CCTCTACCCAAACACCTTTGGCCTTTGAAATAACAATAGGTAATGGATGATAGTTTTTCGCCCCATATTTTTCAGTCGTTTCAATAATAGAATTTGTTTTAGTTATCATGTAAATTCCTCCTTAATTAATATTGTTCGCAAGTTAATTTTGCTTGTGTAAAATGTAATAAATAGTCTGGTCCGCCTGCTTTTGAATCGGTTCCCGACATGTTAAAACCACCAAATGGATGATACCCCACAATAGCTCCCGTACAACCACGATTAAAATATAAATTACCGACATGGAATTCTTCACGTGCTCTTTCTAGATTTTCTCGGTTTCTTGAGATTACTGCACCGGTTAAGCCATACTCCGTGTTATTGGCAATTTCTAATGCATGATCAAAGTCTTTTGCTTTACAGAAGGCAACAACCGGACCAAAAATTTCTTCCTTCATTAATCTCGCATTTTCATCGACATCAGCAAAAATAGTTGGTTGAACAAAGTACCCTTCCGAAAGATCTCCTGTTCCGCCTGCCAATAATGCTCCTTCTTCTTTACCAATCTCAATGTAGCTTGTAACTTTATCAAACGCTTTTTGGTCAGTAAGCGGCCCCATGAAGTTATCGAAATCAACAGGCGACCCAACATTTATTTCTTTTGTAAGCTCTACCGCTCTTTCAAGTACTTGGTCGTACACCTCTTGATGTACAATCGCCCTTGAGCAAGCTGAACACTTTTGCCCTGAGAAAGCGAACGCCGATTTCACAATCGATTGTGCTGCTAATTCTAAATCGGCCTCTTTATCTACAATAATCGCATCTTTACCACCCATTTCATCAACAACTCGTTTTAACCACTTTTGGCCTGGGTGTACTTTGGCAGCGCGCTCGTAAATACGAACCCCTACAGCTTTGGAGCCAGTAAATGAAATAAAACGTGTCCGTGGATGATCGACTAAATAGTCTCCAATTTCTGCGCCATAGCCTGGAATATAGTTAACAACACCATTTGGTAGACCAGCTTCTTCTAACACTTCTATAAACTTATATGCAATGACTGAAGTTGTCTCAGCTGGCTTTAGTAAAACCGTATTTCCTGCTACTAGTGCCGCTGAGGTCATTCCAGCCATAATCGCAAACGCAAAATTCCACGGTGGAATGACAACCCCTACTCCTAATGGAATGTAGGAAAGCTTATTATGCTCATTTGGTCTACTTTCAACAGGGAAGCCCTTGCTAAGTTGTAGCATTTGACGTCCGTAGTACTCAAGGAAATCAATTCCTTCTGCTGTATCAGCATCAGCCTCACTCCACGGTTTACCAGCTTCATAGACTAAATACGCTGAAAATTCATGTTTGCGTCTTCTAACAATGGCTGCTGCTTTAAATAGAATATCTGCACGTGCTTCTGGACTAACTTGTTTCCAAGTTTTAAAGGTCTCATCAGCAGCTTGCATCGCTTTTTCAGCTAAATCAATGTTCGTTGTTGAGACCTTTCCAATAAGTTGTGCTTTTCGCGATGGATTTTCAGATACCATTTTCGCTTCGGTTTGAATTCTTTCTCCACCAATTACGAGAGGAACTTCCTTTCCTAAATCAGCGCCTACTCGCTGTAAAGCCAATTCAAATTCCTCTCTATTTTTCTCATCCGTAAAATCAGTAAATGGTTCATGTTTGTAAGAGATCATTTTTTATCTACTCCTTTGTGTAAATCTTTCCTTCACTTATTAATTAAGCAAAATCCGTGCCAACTTTTTTTATCATTCAAAAGATACGATGAAAATCCTTTGTATTAGCGAAACAACGGTAGTTTGGCGCTCCTTCTTATTCATTTAACTTTTAGATGATCGATACCAAACGAAAAATTTTTATTCGACGATCATATTTAACGACAAATTTTTATTCGTTTTGATTATTAATCGGGTATATAGAAAAAAATTTTTTCCCTCCCTTGCTTCTTTTATGTTAAAACGACAAAAATATTTGCCTAACGTTCGAAATAGTTTTACAATTCAGAGAAGAAGGTAAAAGGAGGAATAAAAAGGTGCCACCTAAACGGAACAAAGATAAACTATTACAAATTTATGAAGCTTTAATTAATGAAATAGATGTAGGAGTTCACGCTATTGATCATAGTGGAAGAACGGTTATCTACAATAATAAAATGATGGAGATCGAATCGATGAGAAAGGAAGATGTGATCGACAAAGACTTTCAAGATGTTTTTATGTTTGAAGATGGCCAAGGAAGTACTTTACTTTACGCTTTAAACGAACAACAAGAGGTCAAAAATAGAAGGCAAACTTACTTTAATAACAAAGGCAAAGAAATAACTACCATTAACAACACACTTCCTGTCTATGACGGAAAAGAATCCATCGGTGCCATTGAAATCGCAAAAGATGTAACTGTCATCGAGAGATTAATAAGAAGAAATATGGAGATTAATCGAAACACTCGCTATACATTTGATAGCATCATTGGAAAAAGCTCCTCTATTCAAGAGGTGATCGAAAACACCAAAAGGGCGACTCGTACCTCCTCCTCCGTACTCATTGTTGGGGAAACAGGAACTGGAAAAGAATTATTTGCCCAGAGTATACACAATGGTAGCAATCGAGCGTCAGCTCCATTTATCTCACAAAACTGTGCGGCTTTACCTGATAATTTAATCGAAAGTCTTTTATTTGGCACAAAAAAAGGGGCATTTACTGGAGCTACTGAAAGACCAGGATTGTTTGAGCAAGCTGAGGGCGGCACGCTACTTCTAGATGAAATAAACTCATTAAGCCCCATGTTACAAGCAAAACTACTAAGAGCTATCCAAGAAAAGTCGATTAGACGGATTGGAGACACGGTTGACCGCAAAATTGACGTACGAATTATTTCAACGATTAACGAAGATCCAATTGAAGCGATTGCCCAAAACCGTTTACGAAAAGATTTATATTACCGACTTAGCGTTGTTTCTCTTTTTATTCCTCCTTTACGAGAACGTAAAGAAGATATCATTCCTTTGATTGACTTTTTTATCAGTAAATACAATGATATGTTCCAAATGAAAATAAAAGGAATTTCAAATGAGGTGTTACCCGTATTATCACATTATGATTGGCCCGGAAACATAAGAGAACTAGAACACGTTATCGAAGGGGCTATTAACTTAATGGTCGACGAGGAAGTTATTGAAGTTTCCCATTTGCCATATAACTTTAGAAATAAGCCACAGAGTCCAACGTCCCAAGATCATGCAACCAGTAATGTACATCAACTGCTTCCTGACAACGACAAAAAACTACCATTACGCAATCTTAAAGATTTCTTATTAGAAGCCGAAGAAATTTATATAAATAAAGCTCTTGAAAAACACAACGACCATCTTACTAATGCTGCCGAAGAATTAGGGCTTAGCCGACAAAGCTTACATTATCGGATCAAGCGTATGAACAAATAAAATTAATCGGATAATGGGGCTGTCCCATAAGTGTCTGACACCAGGCAAAACTTACTAAATATAGGCGTATAAATTTATTATCCGTCTATATTTTTGTGCCTAACAGTGTCTAACGTTGTCTACCCTGTAAATAAGTTGCTACGGGAAAGTTCACTTTCTTTAATCGAGTATTTCTTTAGCAACTTATTTACATTGATGTTGGTGTAAGTGAACTTTCATTGGTGTCTGCACTTTGTTTTTTTAATGTCGCCCGGATTACTTTCACTGCGCTTTTACACACAAAAAAAGAAGCAACTCTCGCTTTAGTGAGAAGCTGCTTCGGTATAAGTTTAGCATAATTTTCGCCATAATTTACTGCTATCGGATACTGTGCGCATTTCGAGGATTGTGTAGGCGGCATTCGTAATTGCCTGTGCTAGTGTATCCCCAGTCGCACTTACATCATTAATACAAACCTCAGCATCACCATTTCTTTTATACGTAAAACCGTACTTTTCTAATCTATCAACGATTAGCATCGCATGGTCCAGGTTTTGCTCAGGTTGAAAATCAGAAGTATGAATGAAGATATTTTTTTCATAATCAAACCATCGATCCCATCTATTTAATTTCCAGCCTAATATTCTACGTGCTATTGGTTCTGTTTTATTCATATCTTATTACCCCTTCCCGCTAATTGTTTGTAGTTTTACTGCCACTCACCTTGTTATAATACAATATGTTTATTTTTTATTATTATATAACAGGATGCAAATAATTGTCACCCCTTTTTTAAATTTTTTTGAAAATGTTTCCTTTGAACTTTAATGGGAGTAGCAAAGGCAGCTCCATTAGAAAAAGGGACTGTCCCACAAGTGTCTGACACCATGTAGAACTTACTAAATATGGACGTATAAATTTATTATCCGTCTATATTTGGTGCCTAACGGTGTCTGACACTTTGTTTTTGGACAGCTCCTTTGTTGATGAAGTTCACTGTGACTCCCCGAAAATTGCGAGTTTCTCGA
>SKSA01000015.1 GCA_007118195.1 Anaerobacillus sp.
CCTAGGCTACGTAACGCTTGATTCGTATTTGTTGCTTCTGTTTGCGGAGTTGCAGCTGTATTTCTAGGCGCTTCTGCAATCGGCCTTACTTGAACTTGACTTTCTGATCGTCCAGTAACTTGGACCGTCACCCGATCTTGTATCGGAACATTTTTATCAAACTTCACTTGAATCTCCCGACCACGAATTTGTAAAATCGCTTCATCTCGAGACGTTCTTTCTTTTACAGTCGCGCGATATATTTCACCCTGTTTTAGTTCAAGGGGTTTGTCATGGGTTTTTACTTGACCTGAAATAGCCTGATTATTAATTTGCATTCTTTCACACTCCCACGTTCCTTCTATCTATTTTATCGGTATATGTACAGTTTTTGTTTAGGTATAAAAAACAAGACTACCCATGAAATTTATGGTATAGCCTTGTTTTTAACTGTGTAATTTTTATTCATTTTTTTGACGCTCCTCAAAAAAGAAATCTTTTTCCAAACTAGTGCCGCGTTTCTTTTTATCAGTTAGTCGCTCTTCTTTTTTCGCTGAGATTTGTGAACCTTTCAATAGAGCTTCTTCACCGAATCGATTTCTTAAGGCATCAACCGTTTTTGTCAGCTCATATTTTTTTACGTCTTCTTTATAATGAAACAAATCAAGTTGTTTATAGGCGGTCTTTTTTTCAACTAACTGTTGCGCTGTCACTCCTAAAAGGCGTATCGGCTCTTTATTCCAATGCTTCGTAAAAAGATATAAGGCAATTTTATAAATTTCTGCCTGACTATCAATTGGATTTAACTCAGTATGACTCCGTGTCACTGTTTTACGGTCTGAATAACGAATCGTCAATTGAATCGTTTCGGCACAAACCGATTTCCGTGACATTCTTCTTGCCACAGAATCCGCTAAGTTTGATAGCACTACTTTAATTTTTTCAATGTTTTTCGTGTCAGCTGATAGTGTTGTTGAATTGCCGATACTTTTAAAATCATAAACAGCATTTGGGTCCACATGACGCATGTCAATTCCGTTAGCACGCTCATGAATTTTTTCACCGTTGACACCAAAAAACAACTTTAACTTCGTAACATCGTAACAAGCTAAATCACCAATTGTAATAATGCCTTTTTTACTAAGCTTCTCTGCTGTCTTTTTACCTACCCCGTGCATTTCTTCAACTTTTAATGGCCATAAAACCTTTTCAATTTCACGCTTTCGTAAAACAGTAATTCCTAACGGCTTTTTCATATCACTGGCCATTTTTGCTAAAAATTTATTCGGCGCTATTCCGATACTACAAGGTAAATTTAGCTCTTTTAAAAGACGAGATTGAATTTTACTTGCAATCTCTAAAGGTGAACCTAGTGAGTAGCATTCTGTAATATCCATATAACCTTCATCGATGGATACCGGTTCTACTAACGGAGTAAATTCTCTTAATAAATCAAAGATTTGTAAAGACATTTTCCGATAGCGGTCAAAATTAGGTTCCATAATAACTAACGACGGACAGAGCTTCTTAGCCTCCCAAATAGGCATCGTCGTTTTCACACCTTTCGCCCGTGCTTCGTAACTACTCGTTACGATGATTCCCCGTCTTTCTTTCGCATTTCCGGCAATAGCGACCGGCTTTCCCTTTAAGGTAGGATCATAAGCAACTTCAACGGAAGCATAAAAACTATTCATATCAACATGAAAAATGACTCGTCCATCTTTTGGGTAAAATTGCTTCATGACTGCCTCCCTTCTCAAAACCAACTAACCAACTTTAGTATATAAGAAAAGCTCTGCATATTTAAATGCAGAGCTTCTAATTTTCACTATTAATTTTTCTATTAATTGAGTGAATTTCATAATTACCTAAATTGAGCCATATCAATCTATATGTAGTTGCGAACGACTTAACGAAACTACATATAGATACTTAATGGCGATAATATTGAATTATGAAATTCATTAAATTATTGACTTATGACAGGTTGAAGTTGTTCTGCACGCTTTTTAATGATTGCGCGTGCAATATGAACACCGTTAGCACCTGCTTGAGCTAAACCGCGAGTTACGCCTCCACCGTCACCACCAACATAAAGACCTGAAATTTGAGTTTCAAAGTCTTTCGTTAAAACTGGTCTTGCAGAGTAAAACTTGGCTTCTACACCATAAAACAACGTATGCTCTGAGGCGATCCCAGGTGTTACGTGATCAAGAGCTTCCATCATTTCAATTAAGCTTTTCATCGTATTATATGGTAGAACAAGTCCTAAATCACCTGGAACTGCTTCTTTTAATGTCGGCTCTAAAAAGCCCTCGTTAATACGTTTCGTTGTAGAACGTCTTCCTTTTAAAATATCACCGTATTTTTGCACAATGACTGAACCGTTCGATAAATCATTGGCACGCTTTGAAACTTCTTTCGCAAAAGAAATTGGTTGGTCAAAAGGTTCCGTAAACGTATGAGAAACGAGTAAAGCAAAATTTGTGTTTTCACTACCTAGCTTTGGATCTTTATAGGCATGACCGTTTGCTGTCATCACTCCACTATGGTTTTCAACAACGACATGACCTGACGGGTTTGAACAAAACGTTCTTACCGTCGTCCCAACGGATGTGTTGTATATGAATTTCGCTTCATAAAGGTGATGATTAATATCTTCCATAATGACATCAGAAGTTTCAACACGAACACCGATATCGACTTGATTATTAATCATACGATAATCCCGCTTTTTTAATAAGTTCCCTAACCACTCAGAACCGTCACGACCTGGAACGATGACTACTTGATCAGCATTAATTTCTTCACCGTTTTTCAGAACAATTCCTGTAACTTTAAAACCATCGTTCGTCTTTTCTGTCATAATATCCTCAACTTCAGTACGAAAACGCATTTCTACCTTACCTTTTAAAAACTCATAAATACTTGTTAAAATTTCCAAATTCTTCTCTGTTCCTAAATGTCTAACAATGGCGCGTAATAGCTTTAAGCCCGCCCCCATCGCTTTACGCTCAATTTCTCGTACAGCCGTAGTAGTTGGATCTGTACTTTCCTCCGGTGCTCCATGCTTTAAGTTAATCGAATCAACATACTGTATTAATTCAAGTACTTGTGAAGGTGGTAAATAGTCTTGCATCCAACCGCCAAACGCTGTGGTTATATTAAACTTCCCATCTGAATAAGCACCAGCCCCACCAAAACCAGCCGTAATGGAACATGCCGGTAAACAGCCTGAAAAATCTTTTCTCCCTTTTGGCGGTGGACATTTCTCTATTTTCTTTTCGTTTATAGGACATCTACGATCGTAAATGGAGTGTCCTTTATCAATAAATAGAACATTTAAATCTGGTTTTTGTTCTAAAAGTTCGTACACAGTAAAAATTCCTGCGGGACCAGCCCCCACTACAATTACATCATAATTATTCATCACGTTATGTCCTCCTTGTGTTGTCATCGTCACTAATCTATTAAACTTAAATTATATATTCGAAAATTTCATAAAGTATTTTTTCAACCTTTACTATCTTACAAAAAGAACACAAAAAAAGCAAGGGTAAAAAACGAACATTAATTATAATTAATTAACTAAAGTTCGTTTTTACTCTTGTTTTCTTTAAAATTAAGTGTTTTCGACTTTGCATTATCGCTTTAGTTACGAACTAAAGTTTGAATGCCGCTTCTCTTTTTCTTCTGTTTGTTCCACCCATTCAATAAATTCATCACCATAATAATTTCTATTAATCTTTTCTAAAAACTTTAATAAATTACTAAATCCTTCACGGTCCTCTTCACTTTGCTTTTCAATAAAATTCAAAAAGTCATAGTTCGCCTTTCTTGTATCTGCTCGCCGTTTTTTTCCTTCGTCAGTAAGCATTACATATGAAACTCGTAAATCTTTTTCATCTTTTTCAATATAAACTAGTCCTTTTTCTTTTAATCTTTTAACCACTTGCATCACAGTTGAACGATCCCAAAGGCCATATTTGGCAATGGTTGAAACCGATGCACGTCCCTCAAAAAAGATTACCCATAATGTATGCTGTTCTGCTTGAGTTAAACCAACGGAATGAGCTGCCCTTTGCCAATCTTCTTCAACAGCTTTTGCAACACCACGAAAATAATTCATCACTAAATGTGGATTCATTTTATTATTCATACCAAGTCCTCTTTCTCGTTTGTCTTATAAACTTCCACTTATTCAATATTTTACCATAGTAAAAGTGGGGAAATCTAATAAAATTTCTAATATTAGTAAAAAAATACATTTTTACTAATTTAAATTATGAAAATAGTACTATAGCAAATGAATCGTCAAGTATCTATTTCCATACAAAACTCTCATGACGTAGCAACGTCACCATCTAATATGTAAAAGAACGAGCAATTTCCTTCTCTTCGCTGTAAACTTCTAGCGAATTTTAGAGGCTCGTTCAGGAAATCACTCGTTCTTTTTTCATACA
>SKSA01000295.1 GCA_007118195.1 Anaerobacillus sp.
AAAAAAGGAATCAATAGTATATATTGATTCCCGAGATTTTCATCATTTAAAATTTGGCAACAGTAATAATGGCGAGGCTATCTAACAATTCGATATTTTTAATTTCACGAGCACCTTTTTGAGTAAAATAACTTGAAAGTTCGTCTGTAGAATAACGATGTCTACTCGTAGAAATCGTCGACCACTGTAATAACGTTTTTTGTTCAAAGCCAGTGATTTCCTGCTCCTCGCAGTATCGCTTCGCTTCTTCTTGGCTCATTTTCATAGATGGGTTAAGCATTGCAATCACACCATCTTTTTTAGTCACCCTAATCATTTCATCCATTGCAACTTCAGGTTCAGGAAGTAAAAACAGCACACATGTTGAAACTGTGATATCAAATTCATGATCACCGAAAGGAAGCTGATAAGCATCAGCGACAACAAAGCTCGATTTTTTTTGTGTATCATGTAAACTAAACAACTGTTCACTTACTTTAACCATTTCTTCTGATAAGTCAATTCCTGTGACGTGCTTTGCTTCATTTACTCCTTTTAAAAGAAAACGCCCAGTTCCACAACCTACATCTAAAACGGTTTTTCCTTCCCAGCTACCAATCGTTTCTTTTAACTTATCATGAATACTACTTAACCATGTAGTTGTTGCCATTCCATCAAAAAAACGTACGAGTTGGTCAAACTCTTCCCCCTCCATTTTCCGCATCACCATTACCCCCTTAAAATTACTAGTTCAACTTTACGATAGCCAGTCTGTTGACGCAGGGTTTTCACGCCATTTTTTTAATTTCTCAATTTCTTCTTGATTGATAAGCTCGGCATCTTTCGCTACTTCAATTAATGTTAAATAATCCGTGATGGTATAGTAACTTAATCCAGCTTCTTTTAGTTGCGCGACCCCTTTTTCAAGGTCATAAGTAAAAATTGCGACAACTCCAAGGACATTAGCCCCAGCTGCTTTTAAAGCTTCAGCTGTCGTAATGACACTTCCCCCTGTCGAGATTAAGTCTTCGACAATGACTACGTTTTGTCCTGCTTTTATCACACCTTCAATTTGATTTCCTTTTCCGTGCTCTTTCGCTTTTCCACGAACGTACACCATCGGTAAATTTAACTGATCACTTACCCATGCTGCATGAGGGATTCCCGCTGTCGCTGTACCAGCAATGACATTAACCTCTGGATAGTGGGTACGAATTAACTCTTCTAAACCAATAGCTACTTTACGACGAACTAATGGATAAGAAAGTGTTAAGCGATTATCACAATATATTGGTGATTTAATTCCTGATGTCCACGTAAAAGGATCATTTGGACGTAAATGTACGGCTCCAATTTCTAATAGATGACTAGCTAATTGTTGTTTCATACACTTTCGCTCCATTCTCTTTTAATAGTATTTAGTGCCTCAAGCGGATCAACACTTGCGGTAATGCTCCTGCCCACAACGATAAAGTCACTTCCGAGCGTTCGGGCTTCGGCAGGTGTCGTTATTCTTTTTTGATCATCCTTTGAATCTCCTTCTAATCTAATTCCTGGAGTAACGGTAAGGAAAGAAGATCCACAAGCTTCTTTTACTAAAGGTACCTCTAACGGTGAAGATACAACACCCTCAAGACCACTCTCTTTTGCGATATTAGCATAGTGAACGACAACGTCCTCTATTTTATCGTTAATTTTCAACTGTTCTTGCATCACTTCTTGGCTTGTACTCGTAAGTTGTGTTACTGCTATACAGTTGGGACGCCTCTTTCCAGTACTAGTTCCTTTATCTAGCCCTTCAAGCGCGTGTTCCATCATTAAGCGTCCACCTGCAGCATGAACATTGACGATGTCGACATCTAGGCGAGCTAGCGACTGCATCGCTCTAGCAACAGTATTAGGAATATCATGAAGCTTTAAATCTAAAAAAATATGATGTCCTTTGTCTTTAAGCTTTTCGAGTAAAGAATTTCCACAGCTATAATAAAGCTCCATGCCAACTTTCACAAATAATTGTTCATTATTAAATTTATTTAATAGTTCCCATACTTGAGCTTCCTCTGAATAATCTAGAGCGATAATAATGGGGCTTTTACTCATTTCCAACTGCCTCCTATTAACTCAGAAATATGGTCCACTTTAAGTTCATCAAGAACACGTGGTAAATCATCGATAATATTTGGACAAACAAAAGGATCAACAAAGTTTGCTGTCCCTACTGCTACGGCACTTGCACCAGCAAGGAAAAATTCGATTACATCCTCCGCAGTACTTATACCACCCATGCCAATAATAGGGATCGACACTGCTTGACTTACTTGATGGATCATTCGGATGGCTACCGGTTTAACCGCTGGTCCTGATAATCCACCGAAACCATTTGCTAATATTGGCTGACGTTTTTTTATATCAATACGCATGCCAAGTAGTGTATTAATCATCGATAACCCATCTGCTCCAGCTTCTTCGCAAGCTATTGCCATTTCGACAATGTCAGTAACATTTGGTGAAAGCTTTACATAAACAGGAACATCGGAAACTTGCTTCACTAATTTCGTTAATTCACTAGCAACTTCGGGGTTTGTACCAAAGGCCATTCCACCTTCTTTTACGTTAGGACAAGAAATATTCAGTTCAAGTGCATGCACATTTTTCGCCTTAGAAATTTGTTCGGCAACTAAAATATAGTCTTCGACCTTTGAACCGGCAACATTTGCAATAATCGGAACATCATATTTTTCAAGCCATACAAGCTCATTAGCTATGACTTTCTCTAGCCCTGGATTTTGTAGACCTATCGCATTTAACATCCCACTGGACGTTTCCGCTACCCTAGGAGTTGGATTGCCAAACCTGGTTTCAACAGTAGTAGCTTTAATCGCAATCGCCCCAAGCCTACTTAAATCATAAAGTTTTGCATATTCTTGACCGAAGCCAAAACATCCTGAAGCCGGCATCACTGGATTTTTCATTGAAAGCCCAGGCAATTCAATATTCAATCTGTTCATAATTCCACCTCTCCGATGGCAAATACCGGTCCATCCGTACAAATTTTTTTATAAGCGGTTTTCGTTGGATCATTTTTTACATTACATACACAAGCAAAACATGCGCCAATCCCACAGCCCATTCGCTCTTCTAGCGATAAAAAACCTTTCTTTTCAGGAAAACTGTTTTCAATGGCCTTTAACATTGGTGTCGGTCCACATGCGTAAATCGTGTCAAAAGTAAGTCCTTTTTCTTCAATCACGTCAATAACCGTTCCTTTATCACCGTACGTTCCGTCCATTGTAGCAACATACGTTTCTCCTAGCTCAGTAAACTTTTCTTCATAAAAAACGTCATCATTTCCGGCAAAACCAAGAACATGTACGACTTTCACACCCACTTTGACGAGCTGTAAAGATAATTCATAAAGCGGTGGTACACCAATACCTCCACCAACTAAGATGGCAACGTTCCCGGGTTTCGTTTCTTTTATTGAAAAACCATTCCCTAAAGGACCTAAAACAGATACTTCTTCACCAGCCTGTTTTAAAGCTAACATGCTAGTACCTTTACCTTCCGCTCGATAGATCACTGTTAGTTCGTCTTTTTCTTGATTAATTTGCGCAATACTTATCGGACGTCGCAAAAGAGGGTCTGTTCCTTCACTTACTTTTAAGTGAAGGAACTGGCCTTGAGAAGCAAGGTGAACGAGCTCTGGTCCTTTTAGGACGAGCTCGTATACTTTGCTAGCAATATTCCTTTGACTAATGATCTCCATATTTTCTACAATCATCTCGTTGTCACCACCGCTTTTTCTTCTTGAAACGAAGGCATTGCCTCAGAGGCGAATGTAATTAGTTCTAGCACTCGTAACAGAGCTTCCGCTGTATCCATGCTTGTTAAACAAACAACACCATTTTCAACAGCTTCACGGCGAATTCTAAAACCGTCTCTAGCTGGCTGTTTGCCTTTTGTTAACGTATTTATTACAAACTGTGCTTGCCCTTGACGGATCACATCTAACATATGAGGTTTCTCGGCTCCAATTTTATTGACAACTGTAACCGGAATATTTTCTTCTGTGATTCGTTTCGCTGTTCCTTCAGTTGCTAAAATATGATATCCGATACGATGGAAGCGACGAATTAATTCAAGCGCTTCATCTTTATCCTTATCAGCAACTGTAAATAATACAGAACCGTGTGTAGGAATGTTCATTCCTGATGCTACTAAACCTTTGTAAAGAGCTTTTTCAATCGTCAAATCCCGCCCCATTACTTCTCCAGTTGATTTCATTTCTGGTCCTAATGTAATATCTACATCGCGAAGCTTGGCGAAGGAGAAAACAGGAACTTTTACGGAAACTTCTTTTGCTTCTTTCACATAACCTGTTTCATAGCCTAAATTATTTAGCTTAATACCGAGAATTGCTTTTGTCGCTAAATTAGCCATCGGAACACCGGTAATTTTACTTAAAAATGGAACAGTACGACTTGAACGAGGGTTAACTTCAAGAACGTAAACCTCATCCTCATGAAGCACAAATTGAATGTTCAGTAATCCAATAATGTTTAAACCGCGTGCAAGCTTAATTGTTGTTTCGATCACTTTTTGTTTCGTTTTTTCCGATAAACTTTGAGGTGGATACACTGCAATTGAATCTCCAGAGTGAACCCCTGCTCTTTCAATGTGTTCCATAATCCCTGGAATAACTACTGTTTCTCCATCACAAATCGCATCAACTTCAATTTCTTTTCCGATTAAATAACGATCAATCAAAACAGGGTGTTTTGGATTAACTTTTGCCGCATTTTCCATATAACGGAGTAGCTCTTCTTCGAAATAAACAATTTCCATTGCGCGGCCGCCTAAGACATACGAAGGACGTACTAATACTGGATAACCGATTTTATTAGCGATCTCAACTGCCCCATCAACACTCGTTGCAGTACGTCCAAGTGGTTGTAAAACCTCAAGTTCTTGTAATGCTTGTTCAAACTTATCTCGATTTTCAGCACGATCCATATCATCTAATGATGTTCCTAGTATCGTGACACCACGAGCTGATAACTCATCTGCTAAGTTAATCGCTGTTTGACCACCGAATTGTACAATGACGCCAGCTGGTTTTTCATGATTAATAATGTGCATCACATCTTCTACAGCGAGCGGCTCAAAATATAATTTATCTGAAATACTGAAATCTGTAGAAACTGTTTCTGGATTATTATTAATAATAATTGCTTCATAACCTGCTTCTTTAATCGCAAGGACAGTATGAACAGTTGCATAATCAAACTCGATCCCTTGACCGATACGAATTGGTCCTGAACCTAGAACAACAATACTCTTTTTATCGGTAATAACAGACTCATTTTCATCTTCATACGTTCCGTAAAAATAGGGTGTTTTCGACTCAAATTCAGCCGCACAAGTGTCAACCATTTTATAAACAGGAACGATTTCTTTTTCATAACGGAAGTCGTATACTTCTCTTTCTGTAACGTTCCAAAATTTAGCAATTGTATCATCAGAAAAACCAAGCTCTTTGCTTTCGTTAAGAATATCTTCATTGAATGGAGCTTCTTTAAGCTTCCCTTCAAATTGAATAATTCCTAATATTTTATTTAAGAAAAAGCGGTCAATTTTCGTGAGTTCCCAAACTTGCTCAACGGTATAACCACGGCGCATCGCTTCTGCTACAATAAAAAGGCGTTCATCATCAGCCTTTTGAAGGCGATGCTCCATTTCTTCTTGAGTTAAAGCTTCTAGCTTCTCTATTTGTAGGTGCAGTACATTTGTTTCTAATGAGCGAACAGCCTTAAGCAACGACTCTTCTAAATTTCTGCCGATTGCCATGACTTCACCAGTTGCTTTCATTTGTGTACCGAGTGTACGATTTGCTGCTTCAAACTTGTCAAAAGGCCAACGTGGTATTTTTGAAACAACATAATCTAGAGCAGGTTCAAAACTTGCATACGTTGTTTTTGTAATTGGGTTTTTAATTTCATCTAACGTATAGCCAGCAGCAATTTTTGCGGCAATTTTAGCAATTGGATAGCCTGTAGCTTTTGATGCTAATGCTGATGAACGACTAACACGAGGATTTACCTCAATGATGTAATATTGATAACTGTCAGGATCAAGTGCAAATTGAACGTTACAACCGCCTTCAATCCCTAATGCACGAATAATCTTTAGTGATGAGTTACGTAGCATTTGATATTCTCTGTCCGATAACGTTTGACTCGGCGCGACAACGATTGAGTCCCCTGTATGAACTCCTACCGGATCAATGTTTTCCATATTACAAACAACAATGGCTCCATCCTTACTATCACGCATTACTTCATATTCAACTTCTTTAAAGCCAGCAATACTTTTCTCTACTAAACATTGCGTAACAGGACTGTATTTTAAACCGCTTGTAACAATTTCAATTAAATCTGCTTCGTTATAGACGAGTCCACCACCAGTTCCACCTAATGTGTAAGCTGGTCGTACAATAATTGGATAACCAATTTCCTCTACAAATTCATAAGCTTCTTCAAGTGTGTGGATAATCGCGCTTGCCGGAACTGGTTCATTTAAATCGTTCATTAACGTACGGAATAAATCACGATCTTCAGCTTGCTCAATTGAATGAAGTTTTGTTCCTAAAAGTTCAATATTATATTCATCAAGGATTCCTGATTTTTGTAATTCCACTGCCATATTTAATCCTGTTTGGCCACCTAGTGTTGGTAACAATCCGTCTGGACGTTCTTGTCTAATGATCCGACTCACAAACTCATACGTAATTGGCTCAATATAAACTTTATCAGCCATTGAAGTATCGGTCATAATTGTCGCAGGGTTTGAGTTTATTAAAATAACTTCATAACCTTCTTCTTTTAAAGCCTGGCACGCCTGTGTTCCGGCATAGTCAAACTCTGCAGCCTGTCCTATTACGATTGGTCCTGATCCGATCACTAAAATCTTTTTAATATCTTCACGTTTTGGCATCTCGTTACCCCCTAGTTCCTATTTTTGATTCGATATTTTTTTTCATTAATTCCATAAAACGTTCAAACAGACCATTGGCATCTTCTGGTCCTGGTGATGCTTCAGGGTGATATTGAACACTGAAAGCTGGATATTCAGTATGTTCAATTCCTTCAACTGTACCGTCATTAACAGCTACATGTGTAATCGATAGCTTTGTATTTTTTATTGAATGTGCTTCTACTGTGTAACCATGATTTTGAGAAGTAATATCAACTTTTCCTGAAGCTAATTCTTTTACCGGATGGTTAGAACCACGGTGACCGAACTTTAACTTCGTTGTACTAGCTCCACAAGCTAACGCTAAAAGCTGATGACCTAAACATATCCCAAAAATAGGTGCCTTTCCTAATAAATTTTTTAATGTTTCAACAGCTTCTGGAACGTTAACTGGATCTCCTGGTCCATTGCTTAACATGATGCCATCAGGGTTTAAACGTAATATTTCTTCACTAGTTGCATTATAAGGAACCACGACAATATCGCAACCGCGATTATTTAATTCGCGCAAAATCCCTTTTTTCATTCCATAGTCAATTAAGACGACTCGATAGCCTCTACCAGGACTGGCATATGATTGTTTAGTAGAAACGAGGGATACTTGGTTTTTTATTAAGGACATCTCTTTTAACTCGGAAACAACAGCATCTACATCAACATCCATAGAGCAAAGTTTTCCTTTAAGTGTTCCATGCTCGCGGATCATTCTCGTTAACTTTCTCGTATCGATCCCTTCTAGACCAGGAATATCATTTGCTTTTAGAAGTTCATCCATTGTTTCTTCATTCCGCCAATTACTAGGAAATTTTGCTGCTTCTTTTACAATTAATCCATTGATTGAAGGTTTAATTGATTCAAAATCATCGCGATTAATACCGTAGTTGCCGATTAATGGATACGTTAATGTGACAATCTGCGCACAATAAGATGGATCTGATAAAATTTCTTGGTATCCAGTCATTCCAGTATTAAAAACAACCTCTCCCGACATTTGCTTGCCACTACCGAAGGCCTTCCCTACAAAAACTTCTCCATTTTCTAATATCAATTGTCGTCTCATTATGCCATTCCTCCCTTTTTCCAAGCCACTTCGCCATTTACAATCGTTAGTACTGGCCAACCTTTACATTCCCAATTTGCAAAAGGGGTATTTTTCCCCTTTGATAAAAATGTAGCAGGATCTATTTTTTCAACTTGATCAATATTCACTACTGTAATGTCAGCTTTTTCTCCAACTTTTAAAGTACCATATGGTAAATCAAATACTTCACATGGTTTTGAAGTTAATCGAGCTACTAATTCAGGTAATGTAATCAACCCTTTTTCAACAAAATGAGTATATAAAAGCGGAAATGCCGTTTCTAAACCTACTATGCCAAACGGAGCTAACTCTATAGACTCACTTTTCTCTTCTTCAGAGTGTGGTGCATGGTCTGTCGCAATAAAATCAATCGTCCCATCAAGCAAACCTTCAATTAGCGCTTTTTTATCTTCTATTCCTCTTAACGGTGGGTTCATTTTATAATTCGAGTCCAACCCTGGAATATCTTCATCTGATAGTAATAAGTGATGTGGCGATACTTCTGCAGTAACACGGATGCCTGCTTGCTTTGCATCACGAACGACTCGAACCGATTCCTTTGTACTTATATGACAAACATGATAATGAGCACCTGCTGCTTCTGCTAAAAGTACATCTCGAGCTATATGTACAGATTCACATACAGAAGGAATACCATTAAGCCCAAATTTCTTTGAAAAATCCCCTTCATGAACCGAACCTTTGTTAATTAAAGTTTCTTCCTCACAATGAGCAACTATGGCTTTCCCAACAATAGCCGCTTCTTTCATTGCTTTTAACATCATACTAGCGTCTTGAATACCTACACCGTCATCAGTAAAAGCAAACGCACCGATTTCAGATAACTCTTGAAAGTTTGTTAATTCTTTCCCTAACTCACGAACCGTGATCGATGCATATGGTAAAACTCTTACAACAGCAGTTTCTTCTATCTTTTGATTAAGCCACTCTAACTGCTCCTTGGAATCGGGGACAGGGCGTGTATTTGGCATTGCTGCAATGGTTGTAAAGCCACCACGGGCAGCTGCCATTGTTCCCGTTGCGATCGTTTCTTTATATTCACCACCGGGCTCACGTAAATGAACGTGAAGGTCAACGAAACCCGGAAGGATGATGTTTCCATTTACATCGAGGACTTCGTGGTCAGCTACCGCAATATCGTTCTCTATTTTTACAATTACATCTTTTTCTATTAAAATATCCTTCTGTTGAAGCAATCCATCTACCGTTAATAATTTTCCATTTTTTAATAGTCTACCCATTAAAAACAACCTCCCCTTTATGTTGTAAAGCTCGTTTTAACACTGCTTGTCTAACTGATACCCCATTTGACATTTGCTTAAAGATCCGTGACCGCTCACATTCAACTAACGAGCTGGCAATTTCAACACCTCGATTAATAGGGGCCGGATGCATAATAATACTATTCTTTTTCATATTAGCTTCTCTTTGCAGTGTTAATCCGAAAAGCTGATGGTACTCTTCTTTTGAGGAAATCATTTTGAATGCATGACGTTCATGTTGAATTCGTAGCATCATCATCACATCGGCGATTTTAACCGCCTCATCCATCGGCACGTAATTACCTTTAGTAATTACTTCGTCCATCCACTGCTCGGGACCTGAAAAATATACATTAGCGCCTAGTCTTGCTAATATATCTGCATTAGATCTAGCAACACGACTATGACGAATATCTCCAACAATAACGACATTCAAATCTTGAAAGTGAGCATACTCTTGTTGAATGGTTAACAAATCAAGTAAGCATTGTGTTGGGTGATGACCACAACCATCTCCTCCATTTATGATCGGGATCGAAATTCCATCTACTAGCTCATCAAAATAATGATCTTGAGGGTGACGAATGACAACCGCATTTGCTCCAATCGACTCAAGTGTCTTTACGGTATCGTATAAAGTTTCCCCTTTTTGAACACTCGAAGATTGACTCTCGAAATCAAGAACGTGTAAACCTAATTTTTTCTCCGCTACTTCGAAAGAAAATTTTGTTCTCGTGCTAGGCTCAAAAAAGAGGTTTGCCACAAACTTTTCATTGGAGGGTGTCCATTTTCTACCGTCTGCAAAAAGCTGTGCTTCTAATAAAATTTCAAGTATTTCTTCATTATGAAGCTCTGTAATTGTTAGTAAATGTTTCATTTCTCAAGTCCCCTTTCAATTACATAAGTGATTTACGAGAGGCGCTTTTAAAAAAAGCATCGTCAATTCTTCCCAAAGTCTCTTATAACTTACCTATTTCAACGAGTTTTTTTATATAAAAAAAGCACCCAAATGATCTGTTCACTAAGGGTGCTCGAAAGAGGGGGAGGTATACTCCACCCATTCTTTAGACGATGACACCCTTTTAAGTCTCTCTGTACTTATTTAAAGGATGATTATTAAGCTGCAGATTTCTTTTCTTCTTTTTGTTCTTTTTCAAACATTGCATTTGTATCTACTTTTTCTCTACCAGGTAAAACTAGATTTAATATGATACCGATAATCGTAGCCAGTGCCATTCCAGCAATTTGCACATTATCAGAAACTTGAATAAATGCACCACCAATACCGATCACTAAAATAACGGAAGAGATAATTAAGTTACGCTTATTTCCAAAGTCAATTTTATTGTCAATTAACATTCTTAATCCACTTGAAGCGATGATACCGAATAGAAGGATGGAAACACCGCCCATTACTGCTGTAGGGATCGTTGAGATTAAAGCTGCAATTTTACCTATAAAACCAAACATGATCGCCATTACCGCAGCTCCACCGATAACGAACACACTGTATACACGAGTTAATGCAATAACACCAATATTTTCACCGTAAGTTGTATTTGGCGGTCCTCCGATAAGTGCTGAGAGCATTGTTGCTACCCCATCCCCTAAAAGAGATCGATGTAAACCTGGCTTTTTAATAAAGTTTTTACCTACCACTTTACTTAGTACCATTTGATCACCGATGTGCTCAGAAATTGTTACAACTGCGATAGGTACCATGATAAACAATATTTCCCAAGAAAACGAAGGTGTATAAGTAACAAATGGAACGATAAATTGTGGTACTTCAATCCAAGACGCGTCTCTGATTGGTGTCATATCAATAATTCCTTGGAAGTAGGCAAATGTATATCCACCAACAATACCGATTAAAATTGGAATAAGTGCGAAAAACCCTTTAAAGAACATGGTTGCTAAAACTGTAATTCCCAATGTTACTAGAGCAACTGTAAACAATGTTCCATCATAATCAGATGTACCTGGGACATTCATTGCCATGCTTACCGCTACCCCAGCTAAACCTAAACCGATCACCATAATAACGGGTCCGACAACAATCGGAGGCAAAATAGTCATTAACCAATTAACGCCACTCTTTTTTATAAATAAAGCTACTAACCCATAAATTAACCCTGCTGCAAAACTTCCAATCATTGCCCCTTCTGGTCCGCCAATCGTAGTTGCCGCTATAATTGGCGCAATAAAAGCAAATGAAGATCCTAAATATGCCGGTACTTGACCTCTAGTAATTAACAAGTAGGCAAGCGTCCCTAAACCACTTGATACTAAAGCAACTGCTGGGCTCAGTCCTACTAAATATGGTACAAGAATGGTTGCTCCAAACATTGCACATAAATGCTGTAAGCTTAGTACTAACCACTTATCTAATTTGGGTATTTCATGAATTCCTACTTCTTTTGTGTTGTTCATAATATAATTCCTCCTCTAATTGTTATAAAAAATCCCAACAAAAAACCTCTTTGCTACACAAAGAGGTACGGTCTTCCACCTGAAATTACCCTATCAGGCAAATTTCAAGTTAGAGGAGTATACCCCCTTGCAAGCCTCTCTGGACTCGTTTAAAGGGAGGTTTTTTGTTCAATTGTCACTTCATCAAACTCATCAACTTCATTTAATTGAACTACAATTTTTTCACTTTTAGAAGTTGGCACGTTTTTACCAATATAATCTGGCCTTATCGGTAATTCACGATGCCCACGGTCAATTAAAACTGCTAATTGAATTTGTGAAGGTCTACCAAGATCAATAATAGCATCTAATGCTGCTCTTACTGTTCTACCGGTATATAAAACATCATCAACTAGTATTACTTTCTTTTCACTAACGTCGACAGGGACTGACGTTCCTTTTAACAAAGGCTCCTTATTCTCACTTTTATGCGATAAATCATCACGATATAGTGTGATATCAACCTCGCCAACACTTACTTTAGAGCCTTCAATTTCTGCAATCCGTTCAGCAAGACGGTTGGCAATATAAATCCCTCTTGTTTTAATCCCTACTAATACACAATTTTCAATCCCTTTATTACGTTCAATAATTTCATGGGCAATTCTCGTCAGTGCTCTTCTTACTGCTTGTTCATCCAAAATAACGGTACCTCTTGCCACACGCTCACCTTCCTTACATAAAGGTAGATTTGACCCTTTTAAAAAAACCTCTCACCAGAGATGAGAGGTTTTTGAGCATACGTTAATTAAACCAGACACAAATTCGTATCTGAACGTTCTCTAGTTCCTTCTCAGTCTCACAGGACTGTAGTTAAAGGGTATATTTTATTTTATTCTCTTCCTTTGTATTATTACAAACTTTATTAAAAGTGTCAACGAGAATTTTTACGAATTTCATTTAGTAACTGTTGGAAATCGTCAGGTACATCTCTTTCGAATTGAACTAATTCCCCGCTTTCAGGGTGATTGAATCCTAGTACTGCGGCATGAAGAGCTTGTCCATTGATCGGTAACTTTAAAGTGCGAGGCGGACCATACTTCGGATCGCCTGCTAATGGATGGCCAATATACTTCATATGTACCCGTATTTGATGTGTCCTTCCGGTTTCAAGTTTACACTCTACGAATGTAAAATCCTTTAACCGCTCTAAAACGGTAAAGTGAGTAATAGCATCACGGCTATTTTCATCTGTTACAGTCATGCTTTGACGATCTTGTTTATCTCTGCCAATAGGCGCATCGATCGTCCCATGGTCGTGAGCGATTATGCCATGAGCAATGGCTTTGTATTTTCTTATCGTTGTTTTTGCCTTTAATTGATTCACGAGCGACTCGTGAGCCTTATCATTTTTCGCCACTACTAAAAGGCCGGACGTATCTTTATCAATACGATGAACAATACCTGGACGTAGTACACCATTAATCCCTGATAAATCTTTACAGTGGGCCATTAATCCATTCACTAAAGTTCCTGTTAAATGACCTGGAGCTGGATGAACGACCATTCCTCGAGGTTTATTAACGACAAGAAGGTGTTTGTCTTCATAAACAATATCAAGGTCCATTTGTTCTGGCTCGACATCTAATATTTGTGGTTCGGGAACATTTAAAATAATTTCATCGCCATTTTGACACTTATAATTACTTTTAACGTTACTGCCATTAACAGTTAACATCCCATCTTTCATCCATTGCTGCACTTGCGTACGCGACCATTCGTTATCACCAGCCGATAACCATTTATCTAGTCGTTCATTTGCAGCATTTTCATCAATGATCCATTTAAATTGTTCCATTTATTTTTTCTCCCTTGTTTTTCTTTCTTCTAAAAACATTTGTAACATTAATATTCCTACCCCAATAACTAACGCCATATCAGCTACGTTAAAAATAGCAAAATCGTATGTGAAAATATAAACGTCAATAAAGTCAACCACTTCACCACGGAACACTCTGTCAATAAAGTTCCCTACTGCTCCGCCTAACACAAGTCCTAAAGAAATCCCTAAGAGTTTACTTTCTTTTGCATACTTTCTCATATAGTACACAACAAAAACGACGACAACGACAGTAACGATAAAAAATAGCCACATCTGACCTTGTAAAATCCCAAATGCTGCTCCTTTGTTACGATGAGAAGTAAAATAAAGCAGATTTTCAATAATGGGTATTTGTTGTCGTAATTCCATTTGTGTAACAACAATCCATTTCGTTACTTGGTCTAAAATTAATACGATCAGTGCTAATATGTAGTATTTCACCTTTTGTTCCTCCGCTTCTCCAATGTTGCACATCTCTATAGCATTTTAGCATAGGAGTTCAGTGAGGACAATCTTCTTAATTTAAAGTTAGCCAGAAATGGTTAAACTTGAATAGAGAGGGAGCAAGTCCCTCTCTAATATGTGTCGGTTTCTTCGTCACTAGCTTCTAGGCGATCGATCTGGTCCATATAATGATCGTAATGTTCATTTCTTTGAATAGCGATATTTTCATCACCTTGATATCCATCAATGCTTGTAGAGGCAAACGCTTCTAATTCTTCTACGTATCCAACTAATTCTTCACCACTGTCGAGACTTGAATCTTCAAAAACCATCGAGTTATCGTTAAAGCTAGCCACAGATTGCCATGCATCCTCAGCATCAAATTCCGTTTCCCGATAATTATTATCAAAATTATATTTTTCAAATCCTTTTAACACATCTTCTTCAACAGGGCGTTCTCGTGCGATGACTTTCTCTTTACTAAATTCAGGTAACGTCCGTGCGGTCGGTAAAGCTTGAAGTCGCTCCAGCGGGATTTCTTTACCGGAAACTTCACAAATACCGTACGTACCATTCTTTATTTTTTCCAAAGCGACTTCTACATCTTCATATTCTTGGCTAATGTGTTCAAATAAAGCAATATCCTTTCCTCTTTCATACGTATCTGTTGCTGTATCAGCAGGATGATTATCATATTGAGATAATTCTCCTGTAGAAAACGACATTGTTTTATTTAAATCATAACGGTCAACTTCTTTTATTCGTTCCTGTAATCGATTTTTTTCTGCTAATAATTGTTGTTTCAAGTGATCATATTTGCCCATCTGCTTGGCCTCCTTTAAAAGATGGCTTCAAACATAGTTTATCCTGATAAAAGTATCATTAGCCGAAACATCAATTAGTAAATAATGTACAATGTGAGTTTTGAGTGGTGAGT
>SKSA01000078.1 GCA_007118195.1 Anaerobacillus sp.
CTAAGTTTTTGTTTTTGGTCTTTGATGGATTTTTTATCTTCTGTTTGGAGAGATTCGTAAAGTTCCATTAACGTATAGTCAATTTCCATGCCAATAATGTTAATAATCGTGTCCGGATCAAGGTCGTGGTCAAAGTCTCGATATTCAATAATTGCACCGTATTGATTCATAACGATCTTCTCACCTCCATCAATTTCAGTTATTGATTGAATGACACCATCTTTAAAAAATGTGATATATTGGGGTCCTTCTGTGTACGTTTTAATAAAACCGCTACCATTATATTCGGTCATTATTAATTCAAGAGCTTTTGCAACTAATTCCTCACTCACTTTGAGACAGTCGACGTTAATCGTTAATTTATTACCATTTTTTTTGAAGGGAATTTCATGAATCGAGTGGTTTGTATCTATAATTAAGTAAATGATTTCATCATTATAACGCCAATAAAGTGAGCACTGATATTCCATCATCCTGTTAATAAATTGTTGGAGCGATTGCTTTGATAATTCTACTTGAAAATCATGAAATTCGGCTTCGAAAAAATGTGGAACCATCTAAACACTCCTTACTTAAGAAATCTAAAGCTATTTCTATATCGTATGAAGGAGACAGTTTGAAAAGAAGTAAAAATAAGTAAAAAACTAGTTCCAAATAAAAAAAGGACTGGTTTATAAAACCTAGCCCTTTAGCGTCTTAAATAATATCAAAACCGTATCTTTTAGAAACGATATCATAGAAACTAAATGAATTGTAAAGTTTCTTTGTAGCAATATTATTTACTCCTGTTTCTAACTCGATCGCTTTTAAATTATTTTGTTCAGCCCAAAAAATAATATGTAATAATAATTTTTTAGCTATTCCTTTTTGACGGTATTCCTTATGCACATATAACTCATTTAACCACATATAATGGCCGCCCTTTTCTAAACTTATTGCTAAATTAAAGAAAGCAAGGCCAATAATTTCTTCATTTTCTTCTACAGCAAAAATCCTAGCAGTAGATCCTTCCTCTAATGCTAAATCAATAGCAACCCTTAGCTTAGAATAGGAATCACTATCACCAATAGCTTCCATTTGCCCCATCATAAGATGAGTAAGATTTTCTCTTAATTTTTGACTAGCATTATTTTCAACTAAAAATACATTCACAAAAATGACCCCCCTACCCTCATACACTATATTCGTTAAGTGTAACAAAAAATCCTTTACATAAACGAAGAGAAATATTGAATAATGAGGAAATAAGTTCCTTAACTAAAGAAAACCCACCAATCGGTGAGTTATCTTTGGCGAGATGGAGTTTCAATTATTAAAAGGTATCTTCAGGTAAAGCTTGTTCGAGACTTTCAATGTTATTTTGTAGTTCAGCCAATTGTTTTTTTTCGGCAGTTGTTGATTGGGCGAAAGCAGAAGAAAGGTCATTTTTTGCTTTAATGATTTCTTCTTGAGCAAGGGCTAATTGTTCGGGGGTTGTTGCTCCTTTTACCTTCATTTCTGCTTGCTGTACGGCTTTTCTCGCTTGTTGAAATAGAAGGTTTCCCATTAGCAATCACCTTTATTTATATTAGGGTTTTCAGCTTCAGCCATTGTTTTAACATTACGAGAGCGTTCGTTATTGGGTTGTACAAAATCTTTCCCTTGTTTAACAAAACGTTTTGACTTTGATTTTTTGCTCATTTTACTTCTCTCCTTTTAATCCGAGTCAGGTAAGGTGTCTCATTAGGTGGCCCTCACCAGAAATAAATACTACTAAATAAAGACGTACTTAATGTTCATCCGTCAGTATTTATTTAGCTCTTACCGGTGACTGACACTTTGCTATGGGACCCTCTTTATTTATTGAAGGTACAAGATTATTTTCTGCTAACTCCTCGGATACTAAACAGGGAAGAATTTAGTATTAGTTCACTCACTCAAATCGCTTCACGTCGTTTGGCTGTTTTACATTTTTCTACTTAAGATTAAAATAGTCTTCAATAAATAAGGCAATGCCATCATCTTCGTTTGTTAACGTTGTTTTGTTAGCAATTGACTTAAGTTCAGCAATAGCGTTTCCCATTGCGACCCCAACGCCAGCATATTCAATCATTTCTAAGTCATTATCTTCATCACCGAAAGCAATAATTCGTTCTTTAGGAATTGAATAATATTCAGAAATTTTGCTTAAGCCTACTGCTTTATTAAGTCCAGATTTTACTATTTCAATGACGTTCCAAGGCGCACCCCAGACTCGTTGATCGATGACTTCTGCATGAGCTTCTTTGAGTAAACTTCTCAATTGTTGAACGTGATCATCTTTTGGATGAATTAATATTGAAGTGGGGTGATCCGTCAATATATGATGTAAATTTCCAAACTTCACTGGTGACTCCCCCATCGTAAACGTTTCTATTAATACCTCGTCATAGTAACGTAAGTAAAATTCGTCAATAATTTCAACCATAATATTTTTGACTTGAAATGCTTCGCACGTTTCAATAATCGTTTTGGCTGTATTAAGTTCAAGCGGAGTATGGTAATAACCAAAGTCTTTATGAAATGGATGATGAACAAAAGCTCCATTAAAATTCACAATTGGTGTATTCAAATTTAATTCTTGATAGTACAGTTGGCTTGCTCTGTATGGTCTACCGGTTGCTATACAAACAATATGCCCCTCATCACGCGCTTTTTGTATCGCTTGTTTATTCCGCTCAGAAATTTGTTTGCTATCAGTGAGTAGCGTGCCATCTAAATCGATAGCAATAATATGTTGTTTCATAAACCCTCCTAGAAAAACAATTTTTACATATATGAATTTCATAATTACCTAAATTGAGCCATATCAAACTATAGGTAGTTGCGAAAGACTTAACGCAACTACCTATAGTTACTTAATGGCGATAATATGAATTATGAAATTCATTAGTATTTCTCTATTTTAGCTTTTTAACAATAAGTTGTCTAAATTATTTGTTAATTCATCATCTAAAATTAAAAATTCTTGGTAGAGGTGCTCCGAAGTAAATCAAGCAAATCTACATAATTAAGTGTTTATGTTTGCTCTGAAGCAATACTTAAGGAAACTCAAAACTCAAAATTCAAAACTCAAAATTACGTGGTTGTGATGCTCCGAAGCAAAATCTTACATAATTTTAAATTTTAAATTATACATTATCCATTATCCATTTCATTGAATTACCAAAACATATTAATATTATTAACACCGTATTCATGTTATAAATATTATAGGTGAAGTTTCAATCCGTGCACTAATTTAAAATTGAGGAGGATAGCCTTTATGTTAGAACAATTCTTTTCATCCTTTACGTTTCGGACGATTTGGACTCCAGAGCTTATCATTATATTATTAATCGTTAGTGGTCTTTATTTTGCAATTACTGGCCCTTTTAGATATCATTTTAAAGAAAGTGAAAAAGTCTCAACAAAGAAAAAAGTGTATTTTCACTTAGGATTAGTGGCCGTATACTTTGGTTTTGGAGGTCCGTTATACGTTCTTGGACATTTAATGCTTAGTATGCATATGTTCTCTATGGCGATCGTTTATTTAATATCCCCGCCGCTGCTTTTGTTAGGAATTCCTCATTGGTTTCTACAGGCATTTATGAAGTTTTCGTTAATTAGGCTGCCGTTAAAAGTTTTAGGTAAACCTTTAATCGGTTTAATTTTATTTAATGCAATGTTTTCTTTTTATCATTTGCCATTTACGTTTGATCGATTAATGACAAATAGTGGCCTTCATAATATTTATCAACTCGGAATGCTTTTTGCAGCGTTTTTAATGTGGTGGCATATTACGCCAGTCTTTCCTAAAGTAGCAGGACAACTTACAGAATTAAAGAAAATAGGCTATATGTTTGCAAGTGGTGTTTTATTTACTCCAGCATGTGTTTTAGTCATTTTTGCGAGTGGCCCTTTATATGCGATGTATACGGATGTAAATACGTGGGCAATTGCGATGGGGTACTGCCTACCTACTGGCTCAGAAATTCCATATGATTTATTTTCGGGTGAAAATGCCTTACCGCCATTATCGCCACGACATGATCAACAGTTTGGTGGAGCGATTATGAAGGTAACTCAAGAATTGGTGTATGGTGTTGCCATTGGTTATACGTTTAAACAATGGTGGAAGCGAGAACGTAAAGCAGTTGTTATTCCTAATTTTAAAGCGATGAATCCTGATATTAAATAGTAGGTGGTTTTTATGAAAATAACTAAAATGTTACTACCAATGGTTGCGTTGCTTTTATTAGCAAGCTGTGGCTTCTTATATGGGGCACCTGCCACTAAATCAAAGGCAATTACTGATGTTTCAGATGCTGGTTGGGAAGTGAATGAATTTGAATATACGAATCAATTTGGAGAAGCGTTTGGAACGAAAGATTTAAAAGGGCAATATTGGTTAGC
>SKSA01000353.1 GCA_007118195.1 Anaerobacillus sp.
AAGGAAGAGAGCGTTATAAGCTTCTCTTCCCGAAATTTCCCCGTATGTCATGACTTCGCATTTCTTGGATGTTTCGATTTCGCCGGAATTATCATATAAGAAATACTAAGCTTTCATTAAGTATACTTGGCAATCAGTCAATTTTTTTTGGAAAATAACGGCATACAAAAGAATCGTTATGCTCTAACTACTACGTTCTATTCAATTGATTTGCTTAAATTCATAAGTAAACCTTCATCGCTTCAAAAAAGAAATTGGTAATAATTTGAAGTGAAAAAGAACAGACCTCTCCCGTCTTAAGCTAAACCAAATGTTGAATCATAGTAGTTAAATGTCATATTTTCACAACTCCCTTTGCATTAATTTTCCAATATTAATTATAGCTTATTTTTGCGTGCCTGTGTCACTCCCCGAAAAATCTTGTTTCACAATGGGATGGTATGGAGCCTTTTTTATTGGGCTCCTCAAGTTTAACAGCGCGAAAAGGAATAACCTATTCCTTTGTTGACGGTAGTTGTCAACCACCTTTAATTCAAGTCGCAGTTGAACTGCCAACCACTTCATTCAATTCTGCTAGTAATGAATCAAGTTCACTCCCTTCAACTACTGTTTCTAAGGAACTATTGATAAGTTGAACATTATTTTTACGAAATACTTGTTCTGTTTCTCCCCAAATTTCAACAATTGCTTTCGGTGACATATTAGCTTGTATAACCATTTCTATCCCTCTTTTCTTTAGTTAGTACCGAACCTTCCTAGCGTATGTTCATACTTAAAAACGTCTGTTTCAACACCATATTTACTAATCTTATTTATTCGGAGAGTTAACTGTTCCTCCCCATCGTCGCTATTATATGTTACTAGAAAAGTCTTTCTCCCTAAGTATTCAACTTCAGTGATATCACTAACTCTCCCATAAAATCGATCAGATATAATGTCACTTTCATCATGTAAAAAAACGCCTGACTCTTCCACCATTTTTTCTGCATTAAAATAATGAATTAGATTATAAAGACCGAGCGTTAAAAATAAGGTGACGAATATTAATGTTATTAGTGAAAAAATTACTTTTTTCATATGATAAGCTCCAATCTTTTTGCTGCGATAATACGAATCTTAAAATCCGTACAACTGCATTTATGGACATCCACTACTCCTCGGTTCCTCACTTCAAAGAAGAAATATCACTTGACGATTAATAACCTTATTCATTCCAGTTCTCTAACTGTAAATATAGTGCGTTGTAATTCTCTCCGGCAAAGTTTAAAACCCCTGAAAAACTGTAAAACTCCCACTCACCGTCCGTATTTTCCGTATAAATATATTCTCTCTGCCAACCTAGTAAGTTTTCATCGTCACCGACATACTCTTGGGTGATCCTTAAAGAAGTTTCATTAAAAAATTCATTCTCGTAATAGCTTTTATGAATGACAGCTTTTGTTACTTCTATCCCTTTATGAAACACTGTCGGGTAAAAGGTTTCCCCTGTCAGAAATATTTCCGACGGCATCTCATTATCTGTGTCGTAAGGAATAAAAATCGACAAAATGGCGCTCGCGTGTTGCCCGAAATGTTCGTTAAATGTTTTTTCTAATTGTTGATACTCGGTTTGTGAAATTTTATCCTTCATCGATAAATCCACGATGAGCTTTTCTTTGTTCTCGACCACTTCCGTTGCCACAGCAATATCAAAATCGATCGTTTCTTTCTTTATCGGTTTTATTTGCTCGGATGAATTGCAAGCAACTAAACTAAAACTAATAATTACAATAAATACATAAAACAATGAATGTTTCATAATTCCTCCCTGCTTGGTGGTTGGTTGGTTAAGGAGACCTCTCTTTCCGTATTAGTTTGAGAGATTACTATTTTACATGGAGCAAGAAGGCGTAACTTGCTGTTCCTTGTTCCCAATGGGCAAGAACTTCAAAGATGACAGTTCCTTCATGTTCAGATAAGTTGACGTTTTCATATGTCCCCGTAACGTTATTGTCTTCATCCCACGTTCTTATTTCATATTTAGTTGGCGGAATTTCAAAATCAAAGGTGATCTCACTACTTGATGTAACAATAAAAGGTTCTTGATCTTTTACTAAACCAGGTGGTGCATCCGAATCTTCATGAATGGATGTTGACGTTCCATCATTATTTTTAACTGACCAACTATATGTGCCAACCGCTGGATGAATCGTATTTCCATCGACAGTAATCACTAAATTAGGTGGTTTAAGAATTTGAGTGCTCGAATTTGTACAGCCTGATACATACAATAATGCTAATAACAGCACCATCAAAAAAATAAATTTCAATTTCATCGGCATCCCCTTCCCTTGCCAAAGTCACGAGTATTTAAAATTTGAGCTAACCTGATCTCTTGCATCTTTTCAACTCCTTTAATTTGCCTCTTCAAAGACTAAAAACATATGATAAGCAGTTAATTCCCCGCCTTTACACTCCTCGATCGTGTTATATCCAAAATGTTCATATATTTGCTGATTTCTTTTATCAGCAGTAAACAAATACACACCTGAATATTCATTTTCTGAAATTTCATGGACCCTATTTAACAGCATTTTTGCAATGCCTTGACCTTGATAATTAGGGTCTACTGCCAAGGCCTCCAAAGTTATATAAGTTTTTTTGATAGTTTGAGTATGCTTCATTGCTTTTGCAATAGATAATACTCTTCTAAAGTGTATTTTAGTAATTAATGGAATTAGGCTTACTACTGTTGGAAATAGGATTTTGGCTGTCTGTTTAAAAGGCAATTTACTATCGTTTTTCATGATTGCGATACCGACTATGCAATCACCTTTTAATGCTACTACAATATCATGTCCGGCTTTTAAATATAATTTTGCTTTTAGTAAACTGGCTCGATAAAAAAGATTTTTCGTATTCTTTTTTGAAAAATTATAAACATGGCTCGTAAACGTTTCTTGTTGAAAAGTATCTACTAACAGTTTAGTAGCTTCTTCTATCAAATTTTCTTGTAAATACATAATTTTAATTTCATTCATCTTTTCACCTTCTCGCACCTTAATTCCGTAATCCCTTAATCTTCAAAAATAAAATTGGTGACCTTACAAAGAAAAAATCATATAACTCTGACACGTTTTATAAAATCAGCATTTGCACAACTCTACTCAAAATGGTTAATGCGCCAATCACTATACATATAAGTCCTATTGTTCTTTTACTTTTCTGTTTATCTCCAGAAGCTTTTATTAAAAAGAAAATCCCAGTGATTAAAAGCAGTGCACCTATGAAAATATTAACTAATAAAAGCTGTGAACCTAAGTTACCAAATACATTATCAAGAAATCGATCTACGTTTTGTTCCATCATCATTCGACCTCCATTCGTTTCACATTATTAAATACGGACGTTCTCCTTGCCTCTTCTAAAAATGCCTTGCTGCACCGTCATATTACATTGACGAATGATTTCTTTGCCCTCGAATGTTTTTAAGAGATTTTCAGTTTTCACTGCTATATCACCGTACATCTTTTTTCCACTCTCCTACACAATGTCCTTCTATAAAACCTGTCATTTTTTCAATGAGTTGATCACTAACGATATCTACGCCCATCGTTTTCATCATTTGTTGCAAAAATTTTAAGCGTTTATTCAATTTCGATCGATTACAATTAAAAATGTTAGGATCGCACCATACGTTAATCAGTAAAAAAAAGACTTCTGCACATTCATCGGGATAATCGGTTGTAATCGTTCCCTCTTCATTTCCTTCGCGCATGATCTTGGAAAAAATTGGAGCGCTTTTCTTTACGGCATCCTGCATCGTACGTACAATAAACCATGGATTTTTCACTTGTGAAGCTAATACGCTATCCAAAGAATGCATCTCTTGGGTAGCGATGTTTTTTTCCAAGATGCCGATCAGTTTTTCTTTCGCTGTACGACCACTCATTTCACTTAACCATTGATGTAGAATGTCTTCTACTGCACTTGATTGTGTATCCATGACACCATTCAAAATCTCTTCCTTTGATTTAAAGTGATGAAAGATCGCACCTTTTGACATTCCTAAATCGTTCACAATGTCCTGCATCGTTGTTTGCTCATATCCTTTTTCAAAAAAAAGTGTTGTTGAAACAGATATTATTTTTTCTCTCGTTTGTTCTGGATTGTTTTTTCTAGCCATTTTAACCTCCTTTTTAAAACCGACCGTTGGTATGTATTAAAATTAACATTATTTCCCTGAATTGTAAAGTGCTCTTTTTTAAATTCGTGAATTTGTGTTGGCACTCCCCGAAAAATCTTGTGAACCTATGGTTTGGCGCATTGATTTGATTATTTACAGCATTGAGGCATTGAACTCATGATTTAGCGCATTGAACCTCTGATTTGACGCATTGAACACTAGCTTTGGCGCATTGA
>SKSA01000349.1 GCA_007118195.1 Anaerobacillus sp.
GTTAAGCTCTTCAGCGCCGATGGTAGTTGGGACTTTGTCCCTGCAAGAGTAGGACGTTGCTAAACAAAGTAGAACACATTCAATTATGGATGTGTTTTTTTGTGCATCTGCGTCTACAAGCGCAGCTCCGAAGCAAGTTTCCTCGATGCAAAGCAGCATGAAGAGAACTCGATGAAGTATTTCACGATGTGAATGAGGTCAGTCGCTTCGTTGCTAACAAATAAAAGGCACGTTCAAAAACGAATGTTTTTGCATTTTCTTGAGTTTCTAGTATTATACTTGCGATTATCGCAATATTTTTGTGATAACCCCGTGTTCACTTGCGATAAATCACCTATTATTGTAGAGGCTATCATACGATTATCTATTTGTAGAGTTCCTCACTATATACGTGTAATTATTTCAATATTTTTGCGGGTAGCATCGTTTTTACTTAGGAGTAGTAGAGTAACAACTTAAGACATATATTACTAAATATTATATAATGTTAAATATGGAGCATATAATAATAAAAAATTATCCCCTACTTTCTCGGGTTGAAGTAGGGGTGTTTTATCTATTAATAATTTAATGAATTTCATCATTTAATATTAACGCCATTAAGTATCTATATGTAGTTGCGTTAAATCGCTCGCAACTACATATAGATTGATATGGCTCAATTTAGGTAATTATGAAATTCACTCAATTAAGACATGTTATTAATATATTAGATTAATAGTAGATAAATTGAAACAAGCTACAATCTTTTAGATATCAGCAAAGAACTTTTTAATAAAGATAAAATTTTATGAACTTTGTACTTGGGCTGGTATTGAGCTCCAAAACGCTTCGCTGAACTTACATTAGTGTCCGCAGTAGCATAAATTGGTCTAAGAGCTGCTCGACATATGGAGCCCTTCACGGCTAGGCAGAGGTAGCCGCGTCGCTCTTTTTTTATAAAAAATATACGAGGAGTGATCACAGTGGAGATTATCCAAACCATTTTTACAGATGATACTACAACTATTATGTTCCGTTTAGTTATAGCTGCAGCGCTCGGTGGATTTGTTGGGTTTGAAAGAGAATATAATAAGCATCCGGCAGGTTTTAGAACACATTTACTCGTATGTGTTGGTGCATGTTTAATCATGTTGTTATCTATGTTCGGGTTCCAAACGTATATGGAAGCAAATCCTCAATTTGTTAACTTTGATCCATCTCGTTTAGCGGCGTATGTTGTTAGTGGAATTGGATTTTTAGGTGCTGGCACGATTTTAGTTCAAGGGTATACAGTCCGTGGGTTAACAACGGCTGCTTCAATTTGGGTTGTAGCGGGTATAGGGTTATCGATAGGGGTTGGAATGTATATTGCTGGGATCTTCACAACAATTATTGTTATTTTAAGCTTAATTTTTCTTAATAAAGTTGACGAGGCGTTTTTTAGGGTTAGGAAAAAGAGTGAACTTGAAGCAATTGTCATTCATGCTGCGCCAAAGGATACAACGTTACTTTCGATTATAGATATTTTTGAAAAACATAAAGTTCAAGTAAAAAAAGTAATGGTTGAAAGGGACCGCGCATCGGAAAAAGAAGAATTATTGAGGTATCAATTAAAAATTGTTTATCCAAATGAAAAAGCAAAATTGACAACGATTGATGACTTATACAAATTGAAACAAGTTCATAAAGTATATTCGTTATAGGAATTAAAAAAAAAGAGATGGCAATAATGAGTGTCAGATAGTTGAAAATTTCGATAAAATGGATATAATAAAAGCAACGTCAAATATAGTCAAAGTCAAACACGCTTTACGGGAGGAGGGGTTTGGTGAAAAATGTATCTGATGTCATTGAGCATTATTTAAAGAGCATTTTAACCGATAGTGATCGCGATTTAATTGAAATAAAGCGGAGTGAGTTAGCCGAGCAATTTCAATGTGTTCCTTCTCAAATTAATTATGTTATTAGTACTAGGTTTACTGTTGAAAAAGGCTACTTAGTTGAAAGTAAACGTGGTGGCGGGGGTTTCATTAGAATAATCAAAATAAAAGCTCATAATAAAGCAGAATTATTTGATCAAATGTTAACTCTCATAGGTGAAAAAATATCGCAAAGTGGTGGTGAGGATATTATATATCGTCTTTATGATGAAAAAGCCATTACCAAAAGAGAAGCTGATATTATACAAAGTGCTATTGACCGCTCAGTATTAAATGTCCAACTACCTTATCGTGATCAACTAAGAGCAAATTTGTTAAATGCAATTATCTCAACATTAAAATATAAATATTAACTATTAAAATTGAGGAGGGGAGTTTGGTATTATGTTATGCCATGAATGCAACAAAAGAGAAGCTACATTACATTTCACGAAAATTCTTAATGGAGAAAAAAATGAAATACATTTATGTGATCAATGCGCTAGGGAAAAAGGCGAATATTTACCAGGTTCTAACGGTTTTTCGATACATCAGCTGTTATCTGGTTTATTAAACTTTGAACAACCGATACAAAACTCTCCAAGTCGGTCGCTTCAAAGTGAACAACAATGTAAAAAATGCGGTATGACATTTCACCAATTTGCACGTGCCGGCAGATTTGGGTGTGCAGAATGTTATGAAACGTTCAACCATAAGCTAGATCCTATGTTAAAAAGAGTTCACAGTGGTAATACCGTTCATATAGGGAAAATACCGAAAAGGATTGGTACGGGCATACAGTTGCAGCGTAAAATTGTACAATTAAAAGAACAATTACAACAGCACATTTCTAAAGAAGAATTTGAGGAAGCTGCAAAGTTAAGAGATGAAATACGATCATTAGAAAAATTAGCCCAACAGAGTGGGGGGGAAGGTTGATGTCACTAGAAAAATTCATTAGTGAGGCAATTAGCCCTTGGATGAAAAATGATGGCGACGAATCTGACATCGTTTTAAGCAGCAGAATTCGCTTAGCGCGAAACTTGAAAGATTACTCTTTTCCAATTATTGCAACTACTGAAGAAGCTAGCTTAGTCGTGAAACAAGTAAAGGAACATTTTGAAAAAGAGAAATATGATCAATATGGTCCGTTTGAACTTCTAGAGATGGATGATATGAAACCGAATGAGAAAAAGGTATTAGTTGAAAAGCACCTCATTAGTCCCCAGCTATCTGATGAATCTAAAAAAGGTGCTGTATTATTAAGTTCAGATGAATCCCTTAGTATAATGGTGAATGAGGAGGATCATCTGCGTATTCAATGTTTATTTTCAGGATTTCAATTAAGTGAAGGTCTTGTTCTTGCTAGTGGAATTGATGATTGGATAGAAAGTAAATTACATTATGCTTTTGATGAAAGAAAAGGCTATATCACTAGTTGTCCAACAAACGTAGGTACAGGTTTACGAGCATCAGTTATGATGCATTTACCTGCATTAGTAATAACGAAGCAATTAAATAAAATTTTACCTGCAATTAATCAATTAGGTCTCGTTGTTAGAGGAATTTACGGTGAAGGTAGCGAAGCTTTAGGGAACCTCTTTCAAATTTCAAACCAAATTACTCTTGGGAAGTCTGAAGAGGATATCGTAGAAGACCTTAGGGGAGTCGTGCTTCAACTTATCCACCAAGAGCGAGCGGCAAGAGAGATGTTACTTCAATCTTCGAAACTTCATCTAGAAGATCGAGTGTATCGTTCTTACGGAATTCTTGCATACGCTAGAACGATTGAATCGAAAGAGGCTGCACAAAGGCTATCTGATGTTCGTCTAGGAATTGATTTGAAAATTTTAAAAGAATTATCAGCCAGTATTCTTAATGAACTGATGATTCTTACACAACCTGGATTTTTACAACAATATGCTGGCGAAATTTTATCACCAGATCAACGTGACGAACGAAGAGCTGCATTAATAAGAGAACGACTAAATTTAGAAATAGAAAAGTTTAACTAATCTGTGGAGGTGGAGTAATTATGATGTTTGGTAGATTTACTGAAAGAGCGCAAAAAGTTTTAGCTTTAGCACAGGAAGAGGCAATTCGTTTAGGACATAACAATATTGGAACTGAGCATGTTTTACTAGGGTTAATTCGTGAAGGGGAAGGTATTGCTGCTAAAGCTTTATTAGGTCTAGGGTTAGGTTCTGATAAAATACAAAGTGAAGTGGAAACATTAATCGGAAAAGGCAAAGAGGGTGCAAAGACAGTTCATTATACACCACGAGCCAAAAAAGTAATTGAACTATCAATGGATGAGGCTAGAAAGTTAGGTCACTCCTATGTAGGCACAGAACATATTTTATTAGGATTAATCCGTGAGGGAGAAGGTGTAGCTGCTCGTGTTTTAAATAATTTAGGCGTGAGCTTAAATAAAGCACGTCAGCAAGTTTTACAGCTATTAGGAAGTAATGAAACAACAGGTGGAAATCAACCAGGTACGGCTTCTAACGTCAATACACCAACTCTAGATAGCTTAGCTCGAGATTTAACGGTTATGGCAAAAGAAGAAGGACTAGATCCTGTGATTGGCCGTAGTAAAGAAATTGAACGAGTGATTCAAGTACTTAGTCGTCGAACGAAAAATAATCCAGTGCTAATTGGAGAGCCTGGGGTAGGTAAAACAGCAATTGCTGAAGGTCTTGCACAACAAATTGTTGCTAATGAAGTTCCTGAAACACTACGTGGAAAACGAGTGATGACACTTGATATGGGGACAGTTGTTGCCGGGACAAAATATCGAGGTGAGTTTGAGGATCGTCTTAAAAAAGTGATGGATGAAATTCGCCAAGCAGGTAACGTAATTCTCTTTATTGATGAACTCCATACGTTAATTGGGGCTGGAGGGGCAGAAGGAGCGATTGATGCTTCCAATATTTTAAAGCCTTCTTTAGCAAGGGGAGAGTTACAATGTATCGGTGCGACAACATTAGATGAGTACCGTAAATATATTGAAAAAGATGCCGCCTTGGAACGACGCTTTCAGCCAATCCAAGTAGATGAGCCTTCCATCGAAGAATCAATTTTAATTTTAAAAGGATTAAGAGACCGTTATGAAGCTCATCACCGTGTCACAATTACGGATGAAGCGATTGAAGAGTCAGTAAAGCTATCGGATCGCTATATTTCAGATCGCTTCTTACCAGATAAAGCGATTGATTTAGTTGATGAAGCGGCTTCAAAAGTGCGACTTAGATCTTATACGATCCCACCAAACTTAAAAGAACTTGAGCAAAAGCTCGAAGAAACGCGAAAAGAAAAAGATGCGTCTGTTCAAAGTCAAGAATTTGAAAAAGCAGCATCATTACGTGATAGTGAACAAAGACTTCGCGAAGAACTTGAGACGTTAAAGAAAGAATGGAAAGAAAAGCAAGGTCAAGAAAATACGGAAGTTATTACAGAAGACATTGCTCAAGTAGTTGCTAGTTGGACTGGAATTCCTGTTTCAAAACTAGCCGAAGAGGAAACAGAAAGACTTTTAAAAATGGAAGAAATCTTGCATCAGCGTGTAGTTGGTCAAGATGAGGCAGTTAAAGCGATATCAAAAGCGGTTCGCCGAGCAAGAGCAGGACTAAAAGATCCGAAGCGTCCAATTGGTTCATTTATTTTCTTGGGACCTACAGGTGTTGGTAAAACAGAATTAGCGAGAGCTGTGGCTGAAACCCTTTTCGGTGATGAAGATGCCGTGATTCGTATTGATATGTCAGAGTATATGGAAAAACATGCAACATCTCGTCTCGTAGGTTCGCCTCCTGGTTATGTTGGTCACGATGATGGTGGTCAGTTAACTGAAAAGGTAAGAAGAAAACCGTATTCTGTTATTCTTTTTGATGAAATTGAAAAAGCGCATCCTGAAGTATTCAATATTTTACTTCAAGTGTTGGAAGATGGTCGTTTAACAGATTCTAAAGGTCGTACCGTTGACTTTAGAAATACGGCAGTAATCATGACATCCAATGTAGGCGCAAGTGAATTAAGAAGAAACAAATTCTTAGGCTTTACTACTCAATCGGAAGGACAAGAGTATAAAGATATGAAGGAAAAAGTAATGGGAGAGCTTAAAAAGAGCTTCCGTCCTGAATTTTTAAATCGTATCGATGAAATTATCGTCTTCCATTCGTTAGAGAAGACCCATATTAAAGAGATTGTTTCATTAATGGCAAATACTCTGAAAAAGCGTTTATTAGAGCACGAAATTGAGTTTGATTTAACTGAATCTGCAAAAGCAAAAATTGCCGATGAAGGATATGATCCTGAATATGGGGCTCGTCCACTTCGCCGTGCGTTACAAAAACATGTAGAAGATCGTCTTTCAGAGGAATTATTAAAAGGGAATATTCAAAAAGGGCAAAAGGTAAAATTAGATGTGAAGGATAATGAATTTACAGTAGAGGCAAAATAAAAGATTCGCATCTTAGAAAAGGGGTTGGCATAATTACAAATGTCAGCCTCTAGTTTTTAAAAATAACATTAAAAAATTGAACGACATTAGACAAAGTAATTATTGTTATATATATAATAATTGTGAATAAGCTTTTCATATTACAGGTGTGTGTTTGTAATTTATGTTAAAATATAGCTGATCAAGGCGCTTGCGCTTTTCTGATGTCTAGCTTCAGCGCCTAGCTTCTCGAGCATTTTGGTCCATCTAGATTTGCCTATTCAGGAGGTATCTCAGAGAGGAGGCAAAGCGTTGCTGGCCCTCAAACGCTTGTCGAAGCTGATCAAGGCGCTTGCGCTTTTCTTAATAGATAGGGGATTTTTATGGCGAAGCGAAAAACTAAATTTGTATGTCAAGAATGTGGTTATGAATCAACGAAATGGATGGGGAAATGTCCAGGTTGCCAAAATTGGAACTCGATGGTCGAAGAATTTGAAGAGCAACAAAATAAAAAGAGAGGTTTTGTTACTTCTGGGGCATCTTCCTCTAAAAAGCCACAACCGATTACAACGATTGAAAGAGATCTAGAGCAAAGATTAAGTACGAACATGATCGAACTTAATCGCGTCTTAGGTGGTGGAATTGTACCAGGTTCACTAGTTCTTGTTGGTGGAGATCCTGGAATTGGGAAATCAACATTACTTTTACAAGTTTCAGCGAAATTAGCACAAAATAATCATAAAGTTTTATATATTTCTGGTGAAGAATCTGTAAAGCAAACAAAAATTCGTGCTGATCGACTTAATGTCACTTCAGATAATTTATACGTTCTTGCTGAAACCGATCTAGAATTTATCGAAAAGGCGATTGAAGAGATTCATCCAGCTCTAGTAATTATTGACTCTATCCAGACTGTCTATATGGCAGACGTCACTTCTGCACCTGGGAGTGTTTCGCAAGTTCGGGAAAGTACATCAGCCTTAATGCGAATTGCCAAAACGAAGGGTATCGCCATTTTTATTGTTGGTCATGTAACGAAACAAGGGGCGATCGCAGGTCCGAGACTATTAGAGCATATGGTAGATTCAGTACTTTATTTTGAAGGTGAACGTCATCATACATTTCGAATCTTAAGAGCAGTAAAAAACCGTTTTGGTTCAACAAATGAAATTGGAATTTTTGAAATGAAAGAGGAAGGTCTTGAGGAAGTACTAAACCCATCAGAAATTTTTTTAGAAGAACGTTCCGAAGGTACTTCCGGCTCAGTTGTTGTCGCTTCAATGGAAGGGACAAGGACAGTATTAGTTGAAATTCAAGCACTTATTTCACCGACCACATTTGGAAATCCAAGAAGAATGGCGACAGGAATCGATCACAACAGGGTTTCTTTATTAATGGCCGTTTTAGAAAAACGTGTTGGACTGTTGCTACAAAATCAAGATGCTTATTTAAATGTTGCTGGCGGAGTGCGTCTAGATGAACCGGCGATAGATTTAGGGATTGCGATTTGTATCGCGTCTAGTTTTAGGGATCAACCAACGAACCCTACCGACGTGGCCATTGGAGAAATTGGTTTAACAGGAGAGGTTAGACGGGTATCACGTATTGAACAACGAGTTTTAGAAGCAGCGAAGTTAGGTTTTAAACGAGTCATCGTTCCCGAACAAAACCTCGGTGGTTGGACAATTCCTAGTGGGATTACAGTTTTAGGAGTTTCTACAGTGAGAGAGGCGTTAGACATCTTGATGGGAGGTTAATATTTTGGATCATAGTAGTAAAACAGCATTTATAAATGATGTTTTAAAATTAGTTGCTCCTGGAACGCCACTTAGAGCAGGGATTGATAATGTATTAAGGGCAAAAACAGGAGGTCTAATCGTATTAGGATATAACAATGAAATGATGAACATTGTTGACGGTGGTTTCTTCATTAATTGTGAGTTTTCTCCAGCATATCTTTATGAACTTGCCAAAATGGATGGCGCGATTATTTTGAGTGAAGAAGGAGATCGAATTTTATATGCAAACACACAGTTAGTGCCTAATCCTTCAATTGCATCTAGTGAAACAGGAATACGCCATCGAACTGCAGAAAGAGTCGCTAGACAAACGAATAATTTAGTGATTTCGATTTCGCAAAGAAGAAATGTAATTACTCTATATCAAGGTGAATGTCGTTATTCGTTAAAGGATATTGGCGTTATTTTAACAAAAGCTAATCAAGCGATTCAAACGCTTGAAAAATATAAATCTGTACTTGATCAAGGGATCACTAATTTAGGAGCACTCGAGTTTGAAGAGTTAGTCACGTTTCAAGAAGTATCGCAAGTGATTCATCGAGTAGAAATGGTACTTCGAATTAAACGTGAAATATTGAACTATGTTAATGAGCTAGGCGACGAAGGAAGGTTAATTTCCATGCAACTCGAGGAACTAGTTTCCAATACAGAAAAAGAGGCAAGGCTTTTAATTAAAGATTATGTAAAAGATCCAAATCAAGATGAGCTACATATATTAAAACAATTAAAGAAATTATCCAACGATGAGTTACTTGACGATCAAACAATCGTTAAAATATTAGGCTTTTCAAAAAATATTAACTTATCAGAGCATACCATTAACCCACGAGGATATCGTATTCTTCATAAGATTCCGCGAATACCACCGCTTGTCGTCGAGAATCTTATTGAGAAATTCGAAGACATTAATCATATTATGAGAGCTTCTATAGTAGAGCTTGATGAAGTAGATGGCATTGGTGAAGCACGGGCTAGGAAAATTAAAGAAGGTTTAACACGCATCCAAGAACAATTGTTCATCGATCGACATATTTAAAGAAATTTCTTGACGTATATATATATTGACGTTATAATAAAAAGTTTTTGTCACAATTGACAACCTACTACGACTTTGTTATTTTTAAACTATGAAAAATTTGAAAACAACTATAAAAAATATAGAAAATTTCGTTATTTTTTAAAAATTATGTTTCAAATTTTACTGATTGTCTATAATGATAAAGGAGGTGAAATAATATATGTTGAGATGGATAGTAACACTTTTCTTTATTTTCTTAGGTGGAACATTAGGGTATTTATTCGTTCCAGACCTAATAAAAATCTTGAATTTTGGCTTACCTAATTGGGCAACAAATTCATATGTGGGAGCCGGAATTGGCGCAATTATTTTATATTTAATTTCATTTTGGGTGGCAGATTATATTGTCGGTTTAATTCGTTTAGTAGAAGAAAAATTAGTCAAAGCACCGGCAACAGATGTTCTTTTTGGAACAATGGGAATAATTTTTGGACTAATCGTTGCTTTTTTAATTGTTTTACCGTTGAACACCATTAATCTTCCGGTTTTTAGCACGGTACTACCGATCTTTTTAACATTGTTATTAGGTTATTTAGGTTTTCAAGTAGGATTTAAAAAACGCGATGAATTAATTAATTTATTTTCAAGGAAAAGTGATAAGAAAAAAGATATTGAAGAAGTTGTTAAAGAAAGACACGGTGTCGAGTTGAAAATTTTAGATACGAGTGTCATTATTGACGGTCGAATTGCTGACATTTGTCAAACTGGCTTTTTAGAAGGAACTTTAGTTATTCCACAATTTGTATTGGAAGAATTACAGCATATTGCAGACTCTTCTGATGTGTTAAAAAGAAACCGTGGACGTCGTGGTTTAGATATATTGAATAAAATTCAAAAAGAGTTATCAATAAATGTTGAAATATATGAAGGTGATTTTGAGGATATACAAGAAGTTGACAGTAAGTTAGTGAAGCTTGCTAAAATTGTATCGGGTCTTGTAGTGACAAATGACTTTAATTTAAATAAAGTTTGTGATCTTCAAGGTGTTCCTGTATTAAATATTAATGACTTAGCAAATGCTGTTAAACCGATTGTTTTACCTGGTGAAGAACTACATGTGCAAGTAATTAAAGATGGAAAAGAGCATAATCAAGGGATTGCTTATTTAGATGATGGTACGATGATCGTTGTTGAAGGTGGTCGAGATCATATCGGCAAACATATCGATGTCATTGTAACGAGTGTTCTGCAAACATCTGCGGGTAGAATGATTTTTGCGAAACCTAAATTACTTGAAAAGGCTTTATAAAATTTTATAGTGTGAAATATAAACGTTAGGTAGGCAAATGCTTGCCTGGCGTTTCCTTTTTCCCCTTAGTTCGCTATAATAATCATAGTCATGAGATTAAATTGATGGGGGATGCCTTACTAAAATGAAATATTCTGTAGTGATCCCAGCAGCTGGTCAAGGAAAAAGGATGAATTTAGGTAAAAATAAACAGTTTCTTCTTTTAGAAAATAAACCGGTGATCATTCATACACTAGAAGTTTTTCAAGAAGACAGTTGGTGCGAAGAGATAATTGTCGTTGCAAATGAAAAAGAAATTGATGAAATTAAACAATTAACAAATACATATAACATTTGCAAGGTAAAAAAAATAATTCCAGGTGGTACCGAGCGACAGCATAGTGTTCGGAACGGCTTGAAGACATTGACTGGTGATCGAATTGTGCTCGTTCATGATGGTGCTCGCCCTTTTGTAGTAAAAGAACAAATTCACCACTTAGTTGAGGAGGCGAAGCAATCGGGGGCTGCAATACTCGCTGTACCGATAAAAGATACCGTCAAAAAAAGTGAAGCTGGAACGATTTCATATACAGTTGACCGTTCGAATTTATGGAGTGCACAAACACCTCAAGCATTTCACTTACAAACGATCGTACAGGCTCATAATTGGGCAGAACAAAATGAATTTTTAGGCACAGATGAAGCAAGTTTATTAGAAAAGTTAAACAAACCTACTTCGATTGTTATGGGAGATTATTTTAATATTAAGCTTACGACGAAAGAGGATATCGTTTTTGCTGAATCTATTTTACGATTGAAACGAGGAGAAAAATCATGATGAGAATAGGACAAGGCTTTGATGTACATCAACTAGTTGAAGGGAGACCGGTAATCATTGGGGGGATTGAAATTCCTCATGAAAAAGGCTTATTAGGTCACTCTGATGCTGATGTATTATTACATACAGTCGCTGATGCATGTTTAGGAGCTATCGGTGAGGGTGATATAGGAAAGCATTTTCCGGATACCGATCCTGCTTTTAAAGGTGCTGATTCGGCAAAGCTTCTTTCCCACGTGTGGGAAATTGTTAAAGGAAAAGGCTATAAACTCGGAAATATTGATTGTACAATTATTGCCCAAAAGCCTAAAATGGCTCCGCATATTCCTAAAATGAAAAAACGAATTGCCGAACTGCTCGAGGCTGATGATCACACAGTCAATGTGAAAGCTACGACAACAGAGAAATTAGGATTTTGTGGTAGAGAAGAAGGGATTGCCGCCCAAGCGGTTGTTTTATTAGTTGAGAGTGTTGAGTGAAGAGTTATGAGTTGGTGTGTAAAGCTTCGAAGCACTAAACTCAAAACTCAAAACTCAAAACTCAAAACTCAAAACTCAAAACTCAAGAAGTGAAAGGATGTTATATATGTCAAAACAAGTACGAGTTCGGTTTGCTCCAAGTCCAACGGGGCACTTACACATTGGTGGAGCGAGATCTGCTCTTTTTAATTATTTATTTGCTCGCAATCAAGATGGAAAATTTATTGTGAGAATTGAAGATACAGATCAAGCGAGAAATGTTGATACAGCTAAAGAAAAGCTTCTTGAGAGCATGAAGTGGTTAGGAATTGATTGGGACGAAAGTATTGATGTCGGTGGCGAATATGGTCCTTATAGTTGTATGGAAAGAGTAGATATTTATAAAAAGTATATTCAATCCTTAATAGATGAAGGTAAAGCTTATTACTGTTACATGAGTGAAGAAGAAAGTGAAAAAGAACGTGAGGAGCAATTAGCTCGTGGGGAAACACCAAAATATAGTGGTAGAGATCGCGATTTAACAGAAGAACAGCGTGCTGCTTATGAAAAAGAAGGTAGAGTTCCTGTTGTTCGTTTCCGTGTTCAAGAGGGGAAACAAGTAGTTGTTGATGATGCTGTTAGAGGAACCGTTTCTTTTGATACAGATGGAATTGGTGATTTCATTATTGCGAGACGGGATGGTATTCCTATGTACAACTTTGCTGTTGTTATTGATGATCATTTAATGGAAATTACTCATGTGATTCGTGGAGAGGAACATTTATCTAATGCTCCAAGACAAGTGTTGTTATTTGAAGCATTCGGTTGGGAAGCGCCTAAGTTCGCTCACGCCTCATTAATTTTAAATCAAGACCGTCAAAAGATGAGTAAACGAGACGAGTCGATTATCCAATTCGTTGAACAATATCGTGAACTAGGTTATTTACCAGAGGCACTTGTTAACTTTTTAGCTCTACTTGGCTGGTCTCCGGTTGGTGAGGAAGAAATCTTTACGAAAGCTGAATTAATTGATCAATTTAGTTTAGAAAGAGTTTCTAAAGCACCTGCTGTATTTGATACACAAAAGTTAGAGTGGATGAATAATCAATATATGAAGAAGGCTGATGGAGAAAAAGTGGTTGAACTAGCATTACCTCATTTAATCGCGAATGGTAAGCTACCAGAAAACATGTCGGAAGAACAAGTGGCTTGGGCTCGTGACTTAATTTTGTTACATCAAGAAAAAATGAGTTATGGAGCACAAATTGTTGAGCTAACAGAGTTGTTCTTTAAGGCTGATATTGAGTATAATAATGAAGAAGCAAAGGAAGTTTTAAGTCAGGAACAAGTACCTGCAGTTATTTCTGAATTTAAAAATCAATTAGAAGCTTTAACATCGTTTGATGCAGCAGATATTAAAGCAGCGACAAAAGCAACACAAAAAGCTACTGGACAAAAAGGAAAACAGCTCTTTATGCCAATTCGGGTAGCGACTACAGGGCAAACGCATGGCCCTGATTTACCTCAAGCCATTAGCTTATTAGGTAAAGAGGTCATCTTAAGCAGACTAGAAGCTTTACTTTAACTAAAAGTAAATATATAAACGTTGAAGAGGATAAGTAAAAGGATCATTTCTTTTTAGAGAGAGTTGCCCCGGCTGAAAGCAGCTTAAGAAATAACTTTTGAAATGCCCCTCTGAGTCCTATACTAAAAAACTTTAATGGAAGTTTAAAACCTCCTGATTACCGGACTTTTTAAACTTCCGTATAGTGTGAGTTTAAAAAGGAGGATAATCAGAGCCGAGAAGATCAAGGCGGCGAAGCTTCGAGCAGTGGAATGTATACTATTTAATACATGAGCAGCGCAGAAGCAAGCTAACGAAGAGCTTCGATAGCTATGATTACCGGACTTTTTAAACTTCTTCTCAAAGTTAAGTAAGTATAGGCGGTACTCACCGTTAACGAGCTAAGAGGAGTAGATTTACTCAAACAGAGTGGGACCGCGCAAAAAGCGTCTCTGTGCTAAGTATGCACAGAGGCGCTTTTTTATATATAGAACTAATGATCAAATATAGCTATACAAACAAAGTAGAGATTGCGCTTTTCAATATTTTAAATGATCAAGTTCAGCAAGATTTTAAAGGGGGAGTAAGAATTGTTTAAAACGTTAAGAAACGATATCGATGTAGTCTTCGAACAAGATCCAGCAGCTAGAAATAAACTAGAAGTGATATTTTCTTATTCGGGACTTCATGCTATTTGGGGGCATAGATTTGCGCATTCTTTATGGAAAAAACGAATGTTTTTTTTAGCGAGGTTAATATCGCAAATTACTCGCTTTATTACAGGTGTTGAAATACACCCAGGGGCTGTGATTGGTCAACGTCTATTTATCGACCATGGGATGGGTGTTGTTATCGGAGAAACGTGTGAAATTGGTGATAATGTAACGATTTATCAAGGTGTCACTTTAGGGGGAACTGGTAAAGAAAAAGGAAAGCGACACCCGACAATCGAGGATAATGTTTTGATAGCCTCAGGGGCTAAAGTGTTAGGATCGATGACGATTGGTAAAAATTCAAGAGTTGGTGCAGGTTCCGTGGTGTTGAAAGAAGTGCCACCTAATTCAACTGTTGTTGGTATTCCGGGACGGGTTGTTATGCAAGATGGAGTGAAAATTAGTAGAGATTTAGACCATATCAATTTACCCGACCCAGTTGCAGATAAATTAAAAGAGTTAGAAGAAGAGATTAAACACCTTCAAGGGGAAATAGAAAAATTGAAACAGTGATTAGTTTTGAGTTAAGAGTGAAGAGTGAAGAGTGTTGAGTTGGTGAAAGTAAATGCTTCGAAGTATTACTTATAAATAAGTTTATGCGCTATAAATTTAAAATCACGCTCAAATGAGTTGGTATGTTTTACTACAGAGCAGAGCATACCAAAACTCAAAACTCAACATTCAAAACTCAGAACTCAAAACTCAACATTCAAAACTCAGAACTCAAAACTCAACATTCAAAACTCAAAAAGGGAGTGTAAAATAAGTGGCGATTAAAGTTTATAATACGTTAACGAGAAAAAAAGAAATTTTTAAGCCGATAGAAGAGGGAAAACTTAAAATGTACGTTTGCGGACCGACGGTATATAACTATATTCATATCGGTAATGCAAGACCTGCCATCGTTTTTGATATGGTACGAAGATATTTTGAATATCGTGGCTATGA
>SKSA01000107.1 GCA_007118195.1 Anaerobacillus sp.
AGGGACTGTCCCATAAGTGTCTGACACCATGTAGAACTTACTAAATATGGACGTATAAATTTATTATCCGTCTATATTTGGTGCCTAACGGTGTCTGACACTTTGTTTTGGGACAGCCCCTTCCGCTTTTTATTTACTTTTCGTTCTTATCGATTGATATTAAATTATTAGGAGGAAGTTTGGTTTTTCCTGCTTTTAAATTATTGTAATTTTAAATTAAATTACATATAAGGCTAAATGATGATGATTATATGTCAAATTAACGCCATCCCATAGATTTTCAATTGCTCTTAATCTCTAACTTTAGTACAATAAATTGTAAAAGTTAGAGGCAGGTTTAGCAGTCATTTTTTTATTGTCTAGGAGGCTCTTATGAAAACAACAGAACTTTTACAAAATGAAAAACTCCCATATATATGTACCCCATTAGCTGGGAAGACTTTAAGTGAGGTCCTCAAAGAACTAGCATCAGTAGTGCCAAAAAAGCCAGATATTATTGAGTGGCGAGTTGATTTTTTTGACAAAATTAACGAAACTAATGAAGTGTTAGCCGCACTTCAAGAAATAAACCAACATATAAATGGTATACCTCTTCTTTTTACGATTCGTTCAGAAAAAGAAGGTGGACAACCGATCCCGTTAAATGATAATCAAATGATTGAACTCCTTTGCGAAGTATGTAAAAGTAAATTTGTTCAGTTCGTTGATGTTGAACTAGATAATCACGTTGAAAATATTCAACGAGTCCGTGATTTCACGAAAAAATATCAACAAATATTAGTGTTATCGCATCATAATTTTCAATCGACTCCAAAAAAAGCTGATATTATCGACTTTTTATTAAAAATGGAAAAACAAGGTGCTGATGTAGCAAAAATTGCACTCATGCCTAAAAGCTATGCAGATGTCATTACTTTATTTGAAGCTACAAAAGAAGCTAGTAAAATAATTGAAATACCTTTAATAACCATTTCGATGGGAGATATCGGTGTGATGAGTAGAGTATTAGGTTGGCTTTACGGGTCTACTGTCACATTTGCGATCGGTGAAAAAAGCTCAGCTCCTGGGCAAATTTCGATTGAAACTCTTAAAGATATGATTAAAACTGTAAAAGGTGAAAGAAAACTCTGACCCATCATATAGTTAGGACGTGTTAAAGATGAACAATATTAAAATGTCACAACGAGAAAAAAGTATCGTTTTTATCGGCTTTATGGGGGCTGGTAAAACGACAGTTGGTCAACTTGTTGCTAAAAATTTATATCGCGATTTTATTGATATCGATCAAGAGATCGAAAAAGAATTTGGGATGCCAACGTCAGAAATTTTTAAAACGATTGGTGAGAAAGCTTTCCGTGAAAAAGAGAAAGCTGTGATTTCTGATTACTGCCAACAGAAGTTGAAAATTATTTCTGTCGGTGGCGGGGCCTTTTTACAAAAAGAAATTCGAGACATTTGTTTGTCGAACTGCATTGTTTTTTACCTCGATGTTTCTTGGGAATCTTGGAAAGAACGACTAGATCTTTTAGTCGAAAGTCGCCCTGTTTTACAAGGTCGTACGCTGGAAGAAATCGAACAGCTTTTTAAAGAACGACAAGAAATTTACTCTATCCACCATTCAAAGTTTAGTACCGATCACCTTGAGGCTGAGGAAATTGCTGATAACATTATCGAAACGTTAAAAATCTCATGGGATATTCATGAGCCTAATAAATAAATCGTTGCAATAGCAAAACAAAACATCACCCCAAAAGTTCCAGTAATCATTAAATATAAACCCTAGCGACGTTAAATGGGGACGTCTATATTTCACCGTTTTTCATCGCATCGTCACCCCTTTCTAGGCAAGATTAATGTAATATAAAGTTAAAATTAACTTAAAGGGGTTGCGAAAATGAACGATCAAGCTGTTAAGGAAGAGGTTTTACGAATTTTAAGTGAGCATAGGGTGGGAACACTCTCAACAATGAAGGGTGACCAACCTTTCTCTCGTTACATGATTTTCCGAAATGAAGAGTTCACACTTTATACGGTTTCAAGTAAAGCAACAGAAAAAGTGCAAGATATTTTGAACAATCACAAAGTACATATTTTGTTAGGGTTTGAAGGCGCGGGCGGTGGTTACGGAAAGCCGTACATTGATATGACCGCCGTTGCTACGATCCATGATGAGCAAGAATTAAAGGAGCGCTTTTGGCACGATAATTTTCGTAAATACTTAGAAGGACCAGAAGATCCGAATTATATTGTCATTCGCTGTGAACCGCAGTCGATTCGCTTAATTAACCACCCTGATTTAGATGGACCTACTCCTATTAACTTAACAGGAGTATGATTGCCAACTAGAAAAGTCAATATTGCAAACTTCTAAAATCATTAGTACCCATCAAGTGATTGCATGGTACATTTACTAATTCTTTCAGTGAAGATGGCCAATCTTCCAGTCACTTAAGGTCGACTACTGACTTTCCGCGCCAAAATATCACCAATAGAAAGTGGACCAGCATGCAAAAAGGAGCCTAATCCAATGATTAAGCTCCTTTTGACATTTATTTATTTGTTTATTCCTCAACCGTCTTTTCATAGTCAAAGACGTCACTTTAGTTCATTCAAGGAATATTAATTTGAATAATCTTTAAGATACCCATGGACTGACGCGCCATCGTGACAATCTGTACAAGAAAGGCCATTTTGCTCAAACACCGCGTGTGATTGTATAGTAAGATCACTACGGTTAGTGCTATTTAAATTGTGACAAGAAAGACACTTTTCGTCTGTCACTTTAGCGTTAATAGCATCATAATTGTTCGGGTCTTTTTTACCAGTAATCGTACTAATAGCTTTCGTAGTGCCTTTAACTTTATCTTCTATCAAGCCTCCACCATGACAGCTTATACATGAAACTTCAGAGTGAGGTCTAGCTTCAAAGTATTCGGTAAATTCTGGTGTATCATGACAACTTAAGCAAAAACTATCGTCCGATGTTGCTTTTACCCCCGAGTTCGTAACTACTGCTAACACGATGCCCACAAATACACTTCCTAAAATAATTAAAAATAATTTCTTATTCATCTTTTTTAACATTTCTAGTCCCCCTCTTTTGGATGCTTTTCATATGCTCTTATTCCTAAAAATTTTATTATAGTGAGTATTCACAACCAACATTGTTTCAATTTTCACCACATTTATTCTATAACTTTACTATACTAGCTTTTTTATACCACATCAATGCTACACGCCTTAAATACAGACTTTCCCCTACAACAAATTAAAAGCCCTGACTAAGGGATATTAATTGTTATGTAAATTTGCCGATGTGAACTGTCGAAAATTATGTATTTTTACTCACTAACTTACCAACTTTTACATAAGAAAAGGAGCTTAATCATCGGATTAAGCTCCTTCAAACATTTCTACTAACTTTTGAGCACTTTTTTATTCAAACAAATTTATTAATTTGAGTAATCTCTAAGGTAACCATGTATGGACGGACCATCATGACAGTCTGTACAAGAAAGGTTGTTATCAGCATAAATTGCATGACCACTCAAGAACGCTTGACTACGATTGTCATTATTTAAATTATGGCAAGATAGACACTTATCGTCCGATATTCCTTTAGAAACTAATTCGTCATAATTGTTCGGGTCTATTTGACCTACAAGTGTAGACAAAGCTTTCTTAGTACCTTCGATTTTATCTTGAACCAAGCCTTTAGTATGACAATCTATACAAGAAACTTCAGCATGAGATCTAGCCTCAAATTGTTCTACGAACTCTGGTGCATTATGACAGCTTAAGCAAAAACCATCAGAGGATGTCGCTTTAACACCTTGATTTGTTACAACCGCAAACACGATCCCAACAAATACACTTGCTAAAATAATTAATGATAATTTCTTATTTATTTTCTTAAACATTTGTAGTCACCTTCTTTTTTGGGATGATTTCAAGCAAATTATGTTATTTTCTCCGTTGCTAAAGAGCCCTCTAAAAGTAGTATTTTTTTATTTTTTATAATTATTGAAGCTTCCATAAAGACTCTTGTAATAGAGACTTAGCATATTTTGGATTATGTGCTCCACCACTCTTGTCGCTATAAACAAGATAGTAGTTGTACGCAGCCACATACGCTTCTTTACTTACCTTTTCAATATCAACAGCATTACCTTCAGCATCTGCAAACGGGAATGTTTGTCTAGACGTACCGATCGCCGCAGCTCCATCAACAGCAGCTACTGCTGCATCATGTAATTCTTCAAGTAACTCATCAAGTTCAGCTTGAAGATTACTACCTACTGAAAAATCAGAAGTATTCGAGTGGCATGAACCACAACTAGCGTCAATATCGGCTATATCCATACTAAAGTTATGTGAAACATACCCTTCCTCTGTTTCTGGCATGTGGCAGCCAACACACCCAAGTAGTTGATGACCAACAGAGTTTGCGTATTCTACATCGGGATACTCCATTCCACCGATACCAGAATATAACGCACCAGAATCATAATGTGGGTACGCTGTTGGTTGCCCTTCACCTGATGCCCACTGCTCATACATATCTACTGTATCTCTTCTACCATTATGACAAGAAATACAAAGTGCAGTTTCCTTACCTGCTTCATATGCCCCATCTACAAAAGGAACATACCCTTCTGTCACCCCAGTTAATAACATTTCTTGACCGACGCCAGTATGACAAGTAGCACAATCCATTGTTGAAGGTAATTCAACTTCTTCACCTGCTTCTTCGTCAGCTTGTGGCGTATAAGGATTGTCAGATAAGTGTTGTAAAAATCCATTTCCAGAGTGACAAGGCTGACAGCCGTCACGTCCTCCCGCTCTATTCAAGGCACCACCAGTACTTGCGTGCCCTGTTAGTGCCCATTCAGCACTAATTGCTTCTACTACAGCTATACTACTAATATCAGCTGGAGTCGTTAAATTTGTACCTAAAGATGCTGAAACATTATTATTTTCTTGTGGCGCTTCAGTTGTAGTCGTTTCACTACATGCCGTTAGAAAAAGCGCTACTATTAAAATTACTGCGATGGACCATAATTTTTTCATTTTTTTCCTCCTTTTTTACAGTACCATTTTCATATTTTATAAAAATCGTATAAATTCTCTCTAATTTATTTATAAGACTACTATACTATTTTACCCACAATAAATCACACTTTTTCACAAACTGTACACATTTATTTTGAAAAACCTCCTTTTAATAAGGATGAATAATGGCTTTTAACTTTACTCTAAATAATATTGTGTAAAAAATGAAGATTTGTTACTTAATTGTGGAGTTGAACACCATTAGAAAATCTCGACTTATCATCAAGGTTTAAACACACTCCTTAGTCTTATAATTTCTACCCCATCACCTTCTAAACATTACTTATAGTGCAAAAAAAAGCAAAAAGCCCAACTTGAGTAGGCTTTTTGCTCATTTGATATTCGTAGCTACTTTTAATAGCTTCATGTTTTTTTCTTGTCTTCTATATAACTGTTGGGCATCCTCAACTGATATTTGATCAAAGCAAATCTTTTCCCCAGGCATTTGTTGAACGAGTCGTGGAATGTCTGTGGTAATCACTGTACCTATGCGTGTATACCCCCCTGATGTTTGGCGGTCTGCAAGAAGAATGATCGGCTGTCCACTTGCTGGAACTTGAATTGTACCAACGGTTATTGCATCAGAGAGGATGTCGGCGTCTCCTCGATGTTCAATTATTGGGCCAGAGAGTCGACACCCCATGCGATCGACTTCTCTCGTGATTTCATACGACTCACTAAAAAATGTCGCTAATCCTCGTTCTGTAAAAGCTCGCTCATCTGGACCAACAATGACCCGAAACGGCTGATCGTTCGCATAGTTAGGAATGATTTTGGGAGATAGGGCTCGCCCACTGAGCTGTTTGTAGTGACTTTTCATTTCACCGCTCGAAAGAATGTCCCCTTTTCGAACCGCTCTCCCGTCAATACCACCCATGCTTGCTTTTAAATAGGTCGCCTTACTCCCTAACACATTTTGGCTATTTATTCCACCTGATACCGCAATATACGCTCGCACACCTTCCACAGGTTTCCCAAACGATAATGTTTGACCTCTTTTTACATATGTTGATTTCCAAGGTTTCAGAGCTTTTCCGTCAATCGTTGCCGATAAATCGGCACCGGTAATCGCAATAACGGTGTCGTCAAGCAGTTGTAACACGGGTCCCATCATCGTCACTTCTAGTGTTGCAGCTGTTGATTCATTACCGACGAGTAAATTACCAAGACGGTGTGCAACACTATCCATCGCCCCAGAAACAACAATCCCATACTGTTGATAGCCGACACGCCCAGTGTCTTGAATGGTTGTCAGAAGTCCTGATTTTTTTACTTTAAAAATAGCTTTCTTCATGACTTTTTTGAGTCTCCAACATTCTGAAGGATAACTCCTTGATCCAAAAGTGTTAAACGTAGTTTTTGGACAAAAATTAAGGCACTAGGCTCATCACCGTGAACACATACTGTATCTGCTTTTAGCGGAATGATCGTACCGTCAACCGCTGTCGTTTCTCCTTTACTAACGATCGTAGCAACTCGCTCAACGGCTATATCGACATCTTTTATCATTGCATTAGGATCTTTTCTAGATGTTAGCGTTCCGTCAGGCTGGTACGTACGATCAGCAAAAACTTCATTGGCTACGCTTAATCCTAGTTTTTCTCCAGCACGAATTAGTTCGCCACCAGATAAGCCGAATAAAATGAGACTTGGCTCTGTATCATAAACAGCTTCGGCGATCGCCTCTGCCACTTCTTTTTTTACAGTTGCAATATTAAATAATGCCCCATGTGGCTTTACATGCTGCATGTTCACTCCGTGTATTTTACAAAATCCGCTCAACGCATTCACTTGGTAAACGACAGAATTATAAATATCTCTCGGACTTGTGTCTATGTTTCTTCTACCAAAGCCAAAAAGGTCGTTAAATCCTGGGTGCGCACCAATCGCAACGTTCTTCTCGACTGCAAGTTGGACCGTACGAGCCATTACATTGTGGTCTCCAGCATGATAGCCACAAGCGATGTTAGCTGACGTAATCAAATCCAACACTTTTTCATCTTGACCGACCTTATAATGGCCAAAACTTTCTCCTAAATCACTATTTAAATCAATCGTTAACATGTTGTGACACCACCTACTTGTTAATAAACTCGCACTGCATCTCATAATCTTGTTTTTCTATTAAATTTGCAATTTCCTCATATTCTAGTTTTTCTATGGGACGAAATTGCACATAATCTCCTGCCTCAAATAGCGACGGCTGTTCGCGGTGACCATCGTACAAAACTAGTGGAGTACGCCCGATAATTTGCCAGCCACCTGGTGTTGTTAAAGAATAAATTCCCGTTTGCTCCCCAGCAATTCCTACAGAACCTGCAGGGACCCTTGCACGAGGAACAGATAAACGTGGTGTACTAATCGCTTTTGACATTCCACCCATGTACGGAAACCCCGGGGTAAAACCGAGCATATAAATCAAATACTCGCCAGAACAGTGAATTTCGATGACCTCTTCAACCGTCAAGTGGTTGTGTTTTGAAACTCGAGTAATATCAGGACCGAATTCGCCCCCGTAACAAACCGGAACTATGATACGTCTTGCTTTCGGAATCGCTGCCTCATCAAGCTTGTTAAAAATCTCTTGTAAATCCGTAACAAGACAGTGATAAGTTGTTTCTGTTGGTTGGTAATATACAGTCACTGCCGCATAACTAGGCGACCATTCAACGACACCTTTAGGCGGGGCGTTTTTAAGCCATTCACAAAAACTGCGGATTTTACGATTTACCTCTGTTGAAATCGTATCTCCAAAAGCAATTCGAACAGCCGCGTCCCCAAGAGGAGAGTATCTTTGATTAGCCAATTAAGATCACTCCCTTATAAGCAAAGTATTCTGAATGTTATTATCTTATTATATCAATATTTTTAATAAAGGACACTTGGAGCGTGCCGATCCAATAATTTGTTTTTCTGCCTATTCTCGAAGGATTGCTATCGAAATTCGGCTTTTTATTGTCTAATTTCGTAAGTTTGTTGTCCAATTCTGACTTTCGCTGTCCATGCTATAACAAAAGAAAAAGCGCTCCAAAATGGATGCGCAATGATGCTAAATAAATTTATGTCCAATTTTTTCGAGCGATATCGGGCATCTAACTAAAATCTCTATTTAAACCAACCCTTCTCTTTAAAGCGGGTAATCGCTTCGATCCGATTACTGACATCGAGTTTGTCTAAAATTGAGGATACGTAATTTCGAACGGTACCTGTCGTAATGAAAAGCTGGCCGGCTATATCTTTTGTACTTTTGCCTTCAGACATTAAGACGAGCACTTCACTTTCACGTTCTGTTAATGGATTTTCTTCATTATAAACTTCATCAACTAATTCAGATGCATAAATGCGACGCCCTTCCATCACTTTACGGATTGCACTAGCTAATTCATCGCTCGGGCTATCTTTTAACATATAACCGCGAACCCCTGCCCTAACCGCTCTTGCGAAGTAACCAGAGCGGGCAAACGTGGTTAAAATAATGACTTTGCAATCTGAATCTTTTAATTGTTCCGCGGCATCAAGACCGCTAGAACCAGGCATTTCGATATCCATGATACAAATATCTGGTTGATGCTCATCGACGAGTTTCACTGCTTCTGCTCCATTATTTGCTTTGCCGACAACAGACATATCGTCTTCTAAATCAAGCAAAGAGGCGAGTGCCCCTAATAACATTTTTTGATCCTCAGCAATGACAATTTTAATCATCGATTATACCTCCTTTTCCGATTGTTTAGAAGTAGCATTTGGCACCTTAATGGTTAACATTGTTCCTCGCTCGGAAACTACTTCTAATGTGCCATTTACAAATTCAAGTCGTTCCTTCATTCCTTGTAAGCCATTTCCTCGCAAATCACTGATTGGACGGGAGATACCGACTCCGTTATCGATGACTTTAACGAGAAGTTCTGTACTTGACTGCTCGATATTGATTGTACAAGAAGTGGCTTGACTATGTTTTACGACATTATTAATCGCCTCTTTTATACACATACCGACTACATTCTCAGCAATTAAAGAGATCGTTGACACTCGTGGGCTTCCATCTAAAGTAAAGTCAATTTCAGCCGCTTTTAAAATTTGTTTCACTCGAAAAATCTCATCTTCTAACTTCGTCCCCCGCATTTCAGTCACCATATCGCGAACTTCTTTTAAAGCAATCCTGGCTGTTTTTTGGACATCTTTGATTTCTTCGCGGGCTTGAGTTGGGTTTTTGGTCACTAATTTACTAGCCAAATCACTTTTTAGTCCAATTAAAGAAAGCTTTTGCCCGAGCGTATCGTGCAAATCACGCGAAATTCTTTGGCGTTCTTCAAGCTTCACGAGCTCAGAAATCCGTTTATTCGCATCCTCTAACTGCCCTTGAAGCACATCTTCTTTATTTTTATTATAAGTGCTCACCGGTAATAGAATAACCGCCATCAAACTTAATACGACAAACGGCAACTGTGTAACTAAAACACGATTATGCACAGTTACGAAGCCATAATAGATCGTCGAAAATGTCGTAATAAGTAAAATAATATAGAGAATGATAAAGGCCTTCCGATTTTTTAAATTCCCGATAAAAAATGCTAAAAAGAGAAAGAAATAAATATAGCCAAATTTCAAACTCATCCCCGTTGAAATGGCGATTTGAATACTCGTCCAAAAATAGACAAGCCATCCTTTAGAAATAAAGGATAGCACGTAGCATATAAAGAAGCCTACAACCATAACGATGCCCAATACTGTATTTAAAGTTGATGACGTTTGTAAAATAAAGTAAAAAGGAAGGATGTAGAAGACGACCCAAACATAAGGACTCAGTCCCGTATTTTCATGAAATTTTTGTCTTAATTTCTGCATCGTCTGTCCCCTCCTTTTTACTAATATTGTTGTTTTATTATTCGTAATCATCTAACTTTGTTAAAAATCGATTTATTTTTTGGAATGTCTTTGTGCGAATAACACTTTTCTGGGCGTCAGCCCTCACTATTTATTCGTTGTGCTTATATTAGTATATCGCTTAGGTTATTTTTCTCGCAAGTTCTACTTTACTAGTGTCGCATTGCTCTTTTATTCGCTCAATCGTGTTCATATTGTTTTTATAATTTTTCAGTTCTTGAAAACTGATAAATGTTTTATTTTTTTCGTCCCAAAGACGGTAGCTAAGCGACTTCAAACTTGTTCGAAGCGTAATCGTTGTTGCTTTTTGAAGTGGTGCGGTTTCGTTATGTGCTTTTTCCAAATGATAGTTCGGTACTCGCGGACTTAAATGGTGCACGTGATGAAAGCCGATGTTGCCTGTGAGCCATTGCAATAGCTTCGGGAGTTTATAATAAGAGCTTCCCTCTACCGCTGCTTGAACATAACTCCACTCCCCATCATGTTCAAAATACGAATCTTCAAACTGATGCTGGACGTAAAACAACCAAATTCCTAGTAACCCTGATAAGAAAAAAATCGGTCCTTGGATCATAATAAATGCTTGCCAACCGATAACTGTGATTAACAACGCATATAAAGCGACGAGCGCTACATTGGTTACGTACGTGTTCAGGCGTTCCTTCGACTTTGCTCCTTTTCGGTTAAAACGATATTCAATTAAAAATACAGCAATTGGTCCGACCCCGAGCATAATGAAAGGATTTCGATACACTCGATAAGCGATGCGGCGCCATAAAGGAGACCCTACGTATTCTTCTACGGTAAGAAGCCACATATCTCCAGTCCCACGTTTATCAAGGTTGCCACTCGTTGCATGGTGGACAGTGTGCGTATGTTTCCACTGTTGGTACGGTACGAGCGTTAAAACTCCAGTTATCGTGCCTAAAATGTCATTGGCTCGACGACTTTTAAAAAATGACTGATGACAACAATCATGAAACAAAATAAACGTTCGAACCATAAATCCTGCTGTGATGACGATCAGTGGCAATGTAAGCCAGTAAGAAATGGAAAGGGTTACGTATGCCAAATACCATAATATTACTAAAGGCCCGATCGTATTTATAATTTGAATGACACTCGCCTTCGTATCAATTTTTTCGAATGGCGCAACATCTTTTTTTAATTTCGTTATTTTAGATGCACTCATGATGAAACTCCTCCTCTGTGTGACACTTACAATTTTAGTAGTTTTTATTGGGTCTTCGTGGTTTCACTAATTTTTATTGAATTTTCCGATTTTTATTGGTCGCAACTTTTCCGGGTTTCCGCTGTCTTTGCTGCCTTTGCACTCTTCGCGGTTTTTTCGGTCATTAATGCCTTTTCACTATTCTCTGTCTATGCGGTCATTGCAGTCATTGCAGACTGTGCACTCTTCTCTGTCTTCGCGGTCATTAACAACATTTTCACTACTTTTATTATAGAAACTTCGAGAACATTTTATAAGACACAAACGTCAAGCGGTGAGTATGATAAATGTCATGTTTGTACTACTAACAAAACATTCATGAGCCACTACTCTCAACCTGATATGAGGATCTCGGTCGATTTAGTTTCAATGCGCTGTTAAAAAAAACACTGAGATAGCAAGTGGAGTTTATCACTACTTGGCAGAGGAACGAACACTATAAATGACAGAGAAAAAACGCAAAGAAATATGTTAATTCTTTGCGTTTTTTTCTTAATTTTTAATCAAAAATTTTCTAAGTCATTAACTTTAGTTTTCCTTCATTTGTTTACTTCTTAACTGTCCGCAAGCAGCATCAATATCTGTGCCGTGTTCTTGGCGAATGCCGCAATTTATTCCTCTTTTCTTGAGTGTATCGTAAAATACTAGCACATCTTCGGTCTCGCTTCTTTGATATTGATCATGTTCGTCAACTGGGTTGTATGGAATTAAATTAACGCCGGCATATTTCGCTTTATCCCTTAACAAATCGGCTAGCTGCTCGGCATGTTCTTTTTGATCATTGACACCCTTCAATAAAATATACTCGAACATAATTCGCTTGTTTGTTTTTTCTATATAGTATTCAACGGCCTCCATTAATTTTTTGATTGGAAATGCACGATTGATTTTCATAATTTTCGTTCGAAGTTCGTCATTTGGCGCGTGTAACGAAATGGCTAAATGGACTCTTAAGTCTGTATTAGCAAAATCATAAATTTTATCAACAATACCACTCGTCGATACAGTGATACGAGTTGCCCCAATCGCAAGTCCTTTTTGATCGGTGACGACACGCAGGAAATCAACCATATTTTCAAAATTATCAAATGGTTCACCGATCCCCATGACGACGATATTGGTTACCTTTTCGCCTCTTCCAACTTGATCAAGATAATGTTGTACTTTAACGATCTGTTCTACAATTTCAGCACTAGATAAATCACGATTTTTTGTTAATAAACCACTTGCGCAAAAACTACAGCCTATGTTACAGCCAACTTGGGTTGTGACACACACTGAGATCCCGTGCTGATATCTCATTAAAACGGTCTCAATCAAATTGCCGTCTCTCAGCTTAAATAAAAACTTCACCGTTCCATCGCTTGCTTCCTGCTTAATGTGGTCTGTTAGCGTTGCAATCGTATAATTGTCTTGTATCAATTGAATACAACTTTTATTTATATCAACGATTTCAGAAAAGTCCGTGACTCTTTCTTTGTATAGCGACTCCCATACTTTTAATGCTCGACCTTTCTTATGCCCATATTCACTTAACCATGCTGTTAATTTCTCAAACGTCAATCCATAAATGGACTCTTTTTCCATGCGTTACCCTCTTTTCAAACAATAAAATGTATCCTTATTCTACTTTAAAAACTCCGGAAGTAGCAAATGGTTCGACAAGTGACAGGCACGCCCCGAAATCCCTCGAAATTCCTCGAAATTCGTCGGACCCTAATCGTTAGTCCGCAACGCACTTATTACAGTTAATTACTAAAGTTCTCATCTAAAAACTCACTAATTCTGAACCGATAATATTCGCTTTCTTTATGAAGTAGATCTTCAACAATCAAATGTTCATCTCCGTCGACGATCCATAGTTCCTTTTGGTTGCTACTCGCTAAATCAAATAAAGTTTCAGCTTGAAAAACGCCTGTCTGTGTATCTTCAGCACTATGAATAATAAAAAGTGGAATATCTCTTAAGTTAGTAACCGCCTGTTCCGGACTATCTTTTATCGGTCTCACACCAAATTTTTGCCGCAATACGAAATTAACAGATGGCTCAAAAATACGAATAAAAGCTTTCGGAAAACCGTCTCTTTCCATATAGTCAGCGACTTGATTTTGGATCGACAAAAACGGGCTAACAGCAATCACCCCATCAATATGCTCGGAAACTGCGGCTGTATTAATCGCAGTGCTCCCCCCCATCGATAATCCATATAAAATAATTGGCGCATCTTTAAATCGATCATCATCATTCAAAAACTCAATGACAGCCATTACATCATCAACCTCGTTATACCCAAAAGACAAACTTTCACCTTCACTCAAACCATGAGCTCTCATATCAACATTAATTGCTGTAAAGCCAGCATCATAAATAAACTTCGCATAATCTAATAGAGAACTAGCATCCATACCATGCATACCGTGAAGAATAACTACATTCCCGTTAGAAGTTTCGTTCGGAACAACATAAGCATTAATCTTTAGCCCATCGTTACTAACGACAGTTATTTGTTCACCCTCTAAATCATAGTCTGCAAATGTTGCGCTATTGATTTCTACTCTGACATCTGACATTGAAGAGATCACATTGTTTGCGATAACCGTGTTAATGATGAATGTTAGAACAATGGATAATAAAATGATTAAACCTACGACTTTAAAAATTAATTTCTTCTTTCCCTTCACAAAGATAACCCCCTTTTTATTTTTTTTATAACATTTACTGTGGCTTCATCCGCTTATTAACCATCGGTCAATTAGATGTAAAAATTTCGCCCTAAACCTCATAATGATTTAGAGCTTTGGCTTGCTTTTCACCCCACTTACTATGAAATTGACATGCGATATAGCCGCAGCTTCTGCCTCTTCAAAGTGACTTACAAAACCACGATAATAAGAGACAAAACCATGTAAGGCTATAAATATCGACCAAATATCTGCGACCGTTAATTGGTTGCTTGATAATGATTGAACGGCCTGGGCAAACTTTTGATAGCTTTCATTTGCCGCTTGTTGTGACAAACTATCGACTTCTTTATTTCTTAACATAAACATTAATTCATATTGACTTTGATGATTTAAACCGAATTCAATAAACCGTAGAAAGACGTTTTTAAGCTTTGTTTCATCATTTTCAGGTCCTTCTGTGGTCTCGTCTAAGAGTGCATTCAATTTTGAAAAATGCTCTTCAATAATCATATAAAAAAGTTCTGCTTTATTTTTAAAATGGTAATAAATTGCTCCATGACTACACCCTAGTTGTTTAGCAATATTTCGCATTGAAACATTTTGAAAATCTTTTTTTTCAAATTGAGTTTGCGCTTCTTTTAAAATCATTTCTTTTGTTAACTCTTCTGAAGCTCGTTTACGCGGTGACATTCTCTCGCCCCTTTTAATTGACCACTGGTTAATTATAGTGTAATTTAAGAAAGTCCTTTTTTCAAGAGATTTCCAGAGAAATTCAGCGCATGGTTTTTAAAGAGATTTGGCGATTGTAGAAAAGCTGTCTACGTGCTGCGTAGTGTGTGGGAACTGCGTAGTATGATGCTTCACAGTATGGGGAGAGTCTGCAGTATGTTGCTTCACAGTATGTGGAGAGTGCGCAGTAGAAGTGCTGAATTCCCTTTGGATTTCTCTTGTCTTATTTTTTGCCGCGGAGAGAAATCATAACGTGTTCAATTGCACTCTTTTCAGACGTG